>JASHVN010000700.1 GCA_030044555.1 Xanthobacteraceae bacterium
GAAATGCATTTCGTCGGCGAAGGTCTGCCCCTCATAGGTGCGGTCGGCGGCGATGAGATCGACCACTTTGTTGATGAGGAGCCCCTCGCAGGCCGGACCGCCGGAATGGACGCAGTAATTGCTGTAGGCGTAATAGGCGCCCCCCTGATGGAAAACGCCGATCTCGTCCTTGCCGGCGGTGACGATGCGCCGGTCGCCCTCGGGCAATTCGGCTGCTTTGGCCACGAACCACTCTGCCATAGGTCTCCTACCCCGAAATTTTCACGCGTTATTCGCGCCGCGGCAGCCATTATAGGGAGGCCGCGACGGCAGCAACAAGAGCGGCTTTGGCGTGCACGGCCATGCACCCGGCGCAATGGGTCCTGCCCGCCCGCAATGGACGGCGATTGTGCCAGCGTTCCGATGTTGATAAGCGGGGTCCTCCAGCAAAAAGGCGTCGCGGGAGGGAACCGATGACCACCACCACGTCAGAGCAAGGCGGCGAGACGGAGCCGCGGCCGATCATTCCGGCGCTGGCGCCGTTCTACAAGTTTGCGCGCGAGATCTCGTATCCGCTCATCCGCGCCACGGTCGGCGGCACGCTTCTGGTCCACGGCATCAACAGGGCGGGGATACCGCTCGGGCACGCCGCGGAGGAGATGGCGAAGGGCGGGCTGCAGCCGGCGATCCTGTTCGCCACCATCGCCTTGGTCAACGAAACCGTCGGCGCGGTTTGCGTCGTCCTGGGCCTGTTCACGCGTTTCTTCGCCGCTTCGATCGCCATCGAGCTGGCGGTGATCAGCAGCATGTTTTTCCACAACGGCTATGCGTGGAGCAAGCACGGCTGGGAATTCGTGTTCCTCTGGGGACTGATTTTCTTCGCCATTGCGCTGCGCGGCGGCGGACCGTATTCGCTCGACCGCAAGATCGGCTGGGAGCTGTAGCGAGCGCCCCTCTGGATTTTTCCTTGAGCATGATCCCTCGGGTCAAGCCCGAGGGCATGCCTATCCGAAAACCGGTTTCCACCCTCGAATCAAGTCCGAGGGCAGGCTTTCTCCAAGCATCAAGTAAGCTTAATTGCGGCCGCTGCCATCGGCCGCAAGCCGGCCGCTTGCGCTCGCGGACCGCGACCGCGTAACACCTGCGATCAAGGAACCTGCAATCAAGAAAAGGAGAAAAACATCCATGTCGCAACTGCCGGCCACCCGCCGCACTGTTCTTCTCTCCATGGCCGCGCTCGGCTCGGCAGCGGCGGGAGGCCCCGCATTCGCCGCTGCCTATCCGACCCGTCCGGTGCGCGTCATCATCCCGTTCGGCCCGGGCGGTGTCGGCGACATCAGCATTCGCATCGTCGCCGACAAGCTGAGCGACAAGTTCGGCAAGCGTTTCTACATCGAGAACATGCCGAGCCCCGACGGTATCGTCGCCGGCCGCGCCGTGCTTTCGGCGCCGGCGGACGGCTATACGCTGCTGCTGGTCACCGGCGGGACGCCGGCTTCGATCGCGCTCTACAACCAGTTCCCGCTCGACATGAAAGACTTCGCGCCGGTCTCGGCGATGGGCTTTTTCGACTGCCTGATGGTGGTCAATGCGACCTCGCCGTATAAGAGCCTGAGCGATTTCCTCGCCGCCGACCGGGCCAAGCCGGGAACGCTCAATGTCGGCACAGTCACCGCGGGCGGGCTGCAGAACCTCACGGCCAATTACTTCAAGCAGGCAAGCGGCGCCAATTTCGTCATCGTGCCGTTCCGCACCACTCCGGACGCCACCGTGGCGCTGTTGCGCGATGACGTGCAAATGGTGATCGATTACTACGCGGCGCTCAAGCCGGGACTTGCGGGCCATCAGTCGCGCGCGATCGCCTGGACCGGGTCGACGCCATCGCCGGCGCTGCCGGACGTCAAGACCGCGGGCGAACAGGGCGTGAAGAACTTCACGGCCTCGTCGTGGAATTCCCTTTACGTCAAGGCCGGCACGCCGGTGGACATCATCACGACCCTCAACACGGCGCTGCATGAGGTGCTCGCCGACCCCGACGTGAAGAAAAAGCTGCTCGACCTCGGCGTCGATTCCCGCGCCAGCACGCCCGAGGAGATCGACACGCGGCTGCACAACGACGTGAAGAAGTGGACCGAGGTGATAGCGCGCGCTGGCATCCCGAAGCATTGAGCGGCGCTGGCGGCGCCTTTGTTGCGAACCTGGCAACCCCCTCAGGGCGGATGCCGCCGCATGACGCAGCGCCGGCCAGCCGAGTGCCCGGCTTGAATTTAGTCCGAGCAGAGTAAGCCATCGATCGCAACGGCTAGCGTCTTTTTCCGAGGCAAGTGGGATGTCAAGGGCGCGCTTTGCGCGCCGCGAAGCGGCTTTGCCCTTGACATCCCACTTGCCTCGGAACATTGGCGGCCATTGCGATCGATGGCGCACCGCGATCCAAAATACAGAGGGCATCCGGGCCGCGGTGGCATGCATTACTCTTGTTTCGCGTCCGCCGCGCCGCTAAATACGGCGCGCGCCGCTCGAACCTCGATCTGCGGAGAGGTGGCAGAGTGGTTGAATGCACCGCACTCGAAATGCGGCATACGGGCAACCGTATCGGGGGTTCGAATCCCTCCCTCTCCGCCAAATGCGCTTGAAATTTCACAACTATTTTTCGATTTTTGAGAGACGGCACCCGCCGCGGCGTTACGAGGACTCCAAGCCCTACCTGCCAATCTTTATCTTGCCCGCCGCTTCATGAGGTGTGACATCCTCCGGGACTTGTCGCGTGCCTGCTGGTTGTGATTTGTTATAAGAACACGCCGCCGGGGGTCTCAATGGCAAGCAAGTCTGAGGGGTACAAAGTCGCGCTCAGCGGCCCCGTCAGTACGATGCGTTTCGCCGTCTCCGACTCTTCGAACTGATTGAAGTCGGCGTCCACCCTCTCGGGATTCCCACCGAGATTGATGACTTGCCGGACGAAATAACGGTTCGCCCGTGCATAAGGATAAGATCAAGACGCAAGGGGGATATCTTTTCGCGGGCCAGAGGCATGGATTCGGTCGCCCCGACCGCTCCGCTGTTTGACTGTTTCCTTTCTATCGGAACAAATCGAATGAATGCCGGCGCTACAGCTTGTCCTTCTCGGCGGTGCTGAGGGATTGCTTCTCCTCGTCGGTCAATGAGCCGACGCCGAGAATGCGAACGGGTCCGTTTGGGTTGTAGATCGGCTTTGCATCGCTGCGCTGCTTCGGTGTTTTTCTGCGGTTATTGTCGTCCGGCTCATTCTCATACTCGTCGCCACCGCCGCCAAAGCCCAGGAATTCGACAGTGATGATGGAGGCTTGGTTGTTATTCTGATTTGACGGCGCCGGCACCGCGGCCTGGACGGCTCCGGCGGTGTTGGAAGCCGTGGTCAGCGCACCGATGCCCGGCGCAGTCGCGGTCGGGATGCCGATCGTGGTTCCCTGCACCTGGATGTTGAAGGTGTTGATCACCTGCAGCGCCACGATGTTGAGGTTGCCGGAAACGCGGATACCCGCCGCGCCGGCGTTAATGGTGCCGCGCGGCGCCATCAGATTGGCGTTGCCGACCGGCACGCCCGGCAGCGATTGCAAGGTCGCGATGCCGGCACCGGACACCTGGCCTTTGATGTCCGCGGTGCAATAGAAGTCGAGATCGCAGGTATAAAGCGGCGGCGGCTGGGACACCGAAGTCTTGGCTCCCTCGCCGGCGTCGATATTGCCGTTGGAACTCCACATCACGATGTTGCCGCCCTGCTCGGTCATGATGCGGCTCTGCGCCACCAGCACCGACTGGTCGGTGAAGATGTCGATATTTCCGCTCTCGATCGTGAGGATGCCTTCGCTGCCGGGATCGACCGCCGGTGCCGCGACAGCGCTGCCGACGAGAATTTCGCCGCCCGGCCCCAGGATCGAGATGTTGCCGCCCTGCTGCGTCTGAATGGTCGAACCGCGCAGATCGAGATTGCCGGTCTGCACCGGCTGACCACCGTTGACGGTGCCGAGCGAGTTGGCGGTGTAACCGTAGGACGCCGGGAACAGCGTGTTGATGGCCTGATAGCCCGTCGAATATTGTTGGTAGCCGGGGCTCGACGGTTTGTTGTAATTGAGCCCCGTCGTGTTCAAGATGTCGAAGAACACTTCCTCGACAAGCAATTGCTGCTGGTCCGCGGGCAGCGTTTCGAAGATCGTCCAAGCCTGCGCCGGGGTCAGGCTGCCGCTGACAGGCATGCCGTTGCTTGTTTCATATTGCGTCACGAACGCGATGAGATCGTTGGCGTAACCCGCCCCGGTCGCACCGCTCGTCACCGGGTTTACATACGCCGCAATGAAGCCGGCGATATTCATCCCTGGATTCGCCGCCGTCATCCCCGGACTGACGCCGAACAACACGTTCACCGAGGCGCCGCCCGTCGGCAGGTACGGATTGCCGAAATAAGCCAAAAACGTCGTCGTATTGTAGGGCGCAGTGGTATCGGTGCTCGGTGCCGCGGTTTCCAGGATCGGCAGCGCGGTCTCGTCGATGGAATTGCCGATCGTGCGAATTCCGGTTTCGGTCACGCCCGCGACCCGCTGCGACTCGAAGCTGATATTGCCGCCGGCGATGACGTCGAGCATACCGGGACCGGCCAATTCGATTGCCGGAGATTGTTCATCGCCCTCGACATTATAGCGGATGTTGCCGCGGGCAATGATGCTGGTGATGTCAGATGCGGTGAAATTCATGCCGAAGAACGGCAGGTCGACAACATCCTGCCCCGCATAGATCTGCGCCGGAGCGCTCGGCGTCAGACTGATCTGATCGACGGTTGAGCCGAGAACCGTCTGCACGGCGGTGTCGACCGGGCCGCTGTTGGTGTACCGCGTCTTATTGAACACGCCGTCGACCGCGGTGAGTTGGACGCCATCGTCTATGTTGCCGTTCAGTGCGTAGATGTAAACCGGGTCGGATTGAACAGTCGCGATCAACGAGGGATCGTTGGTCTGAGTCGGCAGCAAATCCCAAACCGGGACCAACGCCGGTGCAGATGCGGTGGGCAGAATGCCGGTGCCGACGGGATAATCGAGTTTGCCAAGCGTCGTGCCGAAGACGTTGCCCAGTGTCGCAAAGTCGGGCGCGATGGAGCCGTCGATTCCGGTGCTCGTGATGAGCGGAATTGCCAGATTAATCGACTGGTCGGCAATGACCGAAAGCGTGCCGGTGGTCGAAGGATACAAGCCCCCGCCGTAATCGATGTCGATGCCGCCCTCAAGCGCCACGAGACCGAGCGAAGCAGGCAAAAGCAGACTGGATATGGAGGCGTTGCCCGTGCTGTTCGGCAGGCCTGCGGTGGTGCCGTAATCGAACAAAGCACCCTGCACCAACAGAGAATTGAAAGTGACGCTGCCACTTGTTGCTTGAACCGATACGCCGCTGTCAGCGCTCATGCTGGTGACGTAAGGAATGAGATTGCTCAGAACCGCGTTGACCGTGGCCGACACCGGACTGGTGGTTACGGATGATGGGAAAATGCCGGGGGTCCAAAGATAGGTCGGATCGACGACGCTACCGATATTCACCGATTGGCGGGCTTCAACCGCGATCGTGCCGTATTGCACCGCCAACATGGTCGCGACCGGATATGTCTCGGCGAAAACGAAGTCAGGCGCGATCGCGTCGCCGGCATTGATGACGCCGCTGCCCTGACCGACATAAAAGTCGCCGCTGTAGATGCTGCCGCTGGCATTCACCGCGAGATTGCCGCCGCCGGCGTGCTGGAACGTATTGTCTGCGTCGAAATAGCCGACCGTCGGCAACGATACGGCAAGATCACTGATCGAGCCGCCGGCCGCCACGCTCACATTGCCGCCGATGCTCATAATACCCTGATCGAAACTGCCGAAATTCACGTACCAGGCGAAGCCGGGACTGTTCGGGCTCGTCAGCAGCCAAGGGTCCCAGAACTGGCCGAGGAAGTTGGTGCCAGTCGGATTGACGTTCTCTATCCCGACAATGTTGCCGCCAGCCGAAATCGAAATATCACCGCCGCCGGCGACCGGATATTCCGCCGAAGTCAAAAGCCAGCCCTGGCTCATCAAGTCGGGCACGTAACCGGCGGGCGGCGCCTGGTTGGCCATGCCGGCGGTGTAGACGACACCCGGCGCGGTCGTATCAAGCAGTTCGAAATTTCCCGCCGCTGCGATGTCGATCGAGCCGGTGCCGGTGCGGACCGTCGTCGGAACAACGCCGCTCTCGCCGTCGACGGAATAAGCGGCGTTGTCGTTGAGCGTTACGTCACCAGTGCCGCCGAGGACGATTGCCAGCGGATCAGCGCTCGCGAAATTCGCGCCGGCGACGATCCGATACGAGGTGCTGTTTGCCTCCGCGGCGAGGCTCATCGACGTAATCGGCAGCAGGTTGTTTACCGTCGGCATGGGGTCGGGAATATTGATACCCGCCGGCGGCGTAATCGATTGCAGAGGAGGCGGCTGCGGCGGCGCCGGCAGGGCGCCGATATCGCCGGGGTCGTCGTTGGCATAAGTATCCTGATATTTCGTTAGATAGGTCTGGTAGGCCGGCAAATAAATGCTGGTGTAAGCGCTGAGCGTGGTCGCGCTGGCATAATCATTATTAGCAGTGGTCAGGAACCGCGTGGCAAAGGTTGACGGGCCGGCGCCGCCGGACAGGTACTGTCCGCTGTACTCAGAAACAACATTGAAGAAGATTTGGTAAGCGGCGAGATAGCTCTCGTAGGTGCCGTAATAGCCATCGGCCTCGGTGGCGGCGTCGCCCAGCATCCCGGGGAGGTCGGGCGCAAGAACGGCGGATGGGGGCGTCAGCCCGCCGATATTGATGCTCGAAAAACTCCATGCCGCCGTGTCGCTCATATAGCTGCTGTTGGCAGCGTTATAGGTGACGTAAGAAATGGGATTGCTGAGTGAAGACACCGAGATCGGCGATGTCTCGACGAACCCATCGGTGATCGACGCGTCGACGAGGACATTACCGCCGGCGCGCAGCGTCAACGTCGGCGCTATGGTATCGCTGTAGCGATAGACCGGCGTTCCGCCCGCGTTTTCCGCACCGAGATTCCAGTTCGTGAGGACCAGAATGTTGCCGCTGTTGACGTTCGCGCTCGTCGGATTGTCGAGTTCAATGCCCGGCGTCTCTTGGAAATTGGCGATGCTGCCGCTGTTGGCGACGAGTTGAAACCCTTGAGTAGAACTCACCGGCGACTCGACGAAGCCCATTAGCGTGCCCGGCGTCGCCGCCGTGCTATTGCCGTCGACATAGCCGTAGAATGTTTGATGAGCGGTGTCGGCATTGGTGGGCGCGAAATAGTCATTGGTGAGATAGGTCGCCAATTGCGCGGCAGTCATAGTCCCCGCCGTGTAATTTAGAACCACGTCACCGTTGGCATTGGTGAAAGTACCCGAAACCAGATTGCCGTTGCTGTCGTACCAGCCGGCCGGATCGATGACGCCGTCGAAATGCTGTGCGCCCGTGGTCGTGTCGGACGTGCTCCAGACGGCGTAGGCCTCCAGAGAAACAGCGCGCGCACCACGGAAGGTGGCCGTCGGAGCGAGCGTTACATTAACATCGCCGTCATCGGCAATTGTGCCGTCGTAGAGAAGTGGCGCGCGAAGCAGAATAGTGCCGCCTGTCTGCCCGTCGACTGTTCCGCCCGACACATCGATCACCGCACTCGAACCGATGGTGATGGTGCCCGAATCTGTGGGGCTGAATGCCTCATAGCCGTAGGTCGGATTATAGTTCCCGCTGGTAAAGGTAGCGCCGGTGCCAATCTCGACGGTGCCGCCGAGTTGGTTGGGATCGCTACCGGTGGCGATGAGATTGCCGGTCACGGTGACCCCGCTCGTCCCGAATAGCGCAATCGTTCCGCCGGCGGCTCCCGACGCGTTGATCGTACCGGTTACGCTGACCAACCCGTTGTCGGCGATCAACGACACCGTTTGTGCGGTAAGCGTCTGACTGAGCGACAGGCCGCCTGCATCAGCCGTCTCCACTGAAATGCTGCCGGTGACGCCGGCATTCGTGAGGATTGTCGCCAAAGTGTCGAGCGAAACCGCTCCCTGTGTGTTGAGACTGAAATTGCTGCCCGCGTAAGCCTGGGTCGTGGCGCCGAGCAGCGTTCCGTTGAGCGCGATCGGCGCAGTGCTGTTGGTCGTGTTGATTGCCAGACTGCCGCCATTGCCGCCGCCAGCGGCACCTGCGAAATCCAGCAATGCCCCGGACTCGATGGTCACCGTGCCTTGATTGGCGCTCAGCGTGATCGCACCGCCGGGGGCGTATTCGGTCAGGTCCAAGAACTGCAGAGCGGCGCCGTTGGCGATCAGCGCGCCGGAACTAGTGACCGTGACGTCGCCGGCGCTCGCCGCGAGACTGATATTGCCGGCCTGAGCCTCGATCGGCACCGACACGGTGACCGATCCACCCTGCAAGGCGATGGCGCCGCCGAGCGGGGTCAATGCGAGCGGCGCGCCGCCGGCGACCGGAATCACCGACAAGGCGCCGGTCGTGGTGATGGTTTGATCGGACGCGCCATCGGCAATCATGATCGGCGTCTGCAACGTCAAAGGCAGCGAACCGAAATCCATGCTGCCGCTGCCCTGCCCGACCACGCCCTGGCTCGCCACGATACTGACGCTGCCGAAACCCTGCAGCGTCTTGGCGCCGGTGCCGAAGATCAGTTCGCCGGCATTGATGCTCAGCGTGCCGGAGCCGGTCACGAAGGCCGGCACAGTCGCGTTGAGTTCGTTGTCGAGCACCAAAGTCGGCGCGCTGATCGAGACTTGGCCGCCGTCACTCGAGAATGCCCCGCCACCCAAGGTCAGCGAGCCCTGACCACCGCCGCCGCCCATGTCCAACGTGACGTTGCCTTCGAAGGCGATAAGTCCGCTACTCTGCAGATTGATGGTCTCGGCATTCTGCAGTTGCAGGCTTGCCCCGCTGATGACCGCGCCATTGGCGGGCGGCGTGCCGGAGCCGACGAATGTGATCTGGCTGCTGTTGGCAAAGATATTGGTGCCCGATAACAGAGCGCCGGATTGAACCTGCACATCGCCAGTCGACGCCAGGTCCAGCCCGTTGCCGCCGAGCAATTGCGCGCCGGATTGGACCGTCAGACCGGTGCCGCCGGCGAGCGACGGCAAGATTGCCGTGTAGGTGCTGTTGTTCAGATTGACATTGTCGGTGACGGTGATCGCGCCGGGATTCAGCGCACTGGCATTGACCTGCACTGACTGCACGCCGCTGACATTGGTCAGCCGGACCAGTGTACCGAGCTCGGTATCGACCTCTTGGTAGTAGTTGGCCAAGAGCGTTTGAATTACGGGGCCATTTTCGACATCTTCGAGCGCCGACACGAGAGCCGTATTTGGTACGATCGGCAGGTTCGGCAACGTGCTGCCAAGGATCAATGTGCTCGGCTCGCCGACGCCGACATTGCCTTGGGCTTCAAGCACGCTGCCGGACTGAATCAGGATCTGGCCGGTGCCGGCGACCGGAACCGAGACCGTGGCGGTGTCGCCCTCGGTGTCGAGTTGAACCGTCATTGTCGTGAATTGCGGATCCGCCACCAGCATGATTTCCGGCGCCGTCAGCGGCGCGCTCGCGTCGTTCGCGACATTGATGCTGTTGGCTGTCGGCGTAATCACCATGCCGGCCGGCGTGAAGGAACGCGTGCCGCCGATCAACAGGCTGGTCGCACCAAGCGCATCGAGCTGCTGTGCGCTCAAATCCAGGTAGGTCAGGCTGGTCGGCAGAGCGTCAGTTCCGCTACCGGAATAAGCGATTGCATCCGCCGCGTTGGCGGTGAACGTGATCGGCGACGAAGGCCCAGCGGCTGAAAAATTGCTGAACTGCTGGCCGGAAGTCACCGCGTAGGTGCCGGCCGGGAGGGTGACGTCCAGCGTCGCGCCACCTGACAGGGTGTACGTTCCCGTCAGCTGATCCGAGCTTGAAAGAGCCGCGACTGAAACGCCGGAACTCAATTGGTAGGTTGCACTTCCCGTCGTCGCCAATGTCGCGGTCGCCCTGCCGATACCCACATACACGAGCGTACCGCCGGCGCCTGAACCGGCGACCGTCCAGGTATATTGCTGCTGCCCGACAACCGTGCCGACAACTTTCTGCGACGCAGACGTATACGTCATCTCGAAAAGGCCCGTTACCGGGTCTTGCGTGGCCGCGACGCCACCGACAGTAAATTCATTCGGCGATGTGACGGTGACCTCTTGGCCTGCGGAACTGTAGGTAAGCGTGTCACGCGACAGGAAGGTGGAAGACGGAACGGACATCGTCACCAAAGTCATCGACGAGGCCGGCAACGTCAGAGTTTCATTACTGGCAAGCGTGACCGTATCGCCTCCTCCCGCTTGAACAGCAAGACTGCCTGTCCCCACGACGGCGAGAGTATCGCCAGCCGGGAGCGAAAGTGATTGAGAGGTGAGGGTCACGTTGCCGCCGGCCGAGACCAACTGGGCGACGGTGTCCCCCACGGGCACGACAAGCGTGCCGCTCCCGGTAAAGGTGAAGACGTCGCCACCGGATACGGAATTTGTAAACGAGACTGTCGTTCCATTGGGAATGAGGTTGGACGGGTTCGAACTGCTGAAGGTCACGACCCCGTTGTTGATCAGGCTTGTTCCCGACCCGCTATCGACGATGGCCAAGTTTTGACCAGATATATCGAGCTGCGCGCCGAAGCCGCCCGGTCCGGCCGCGCCCTTCAATGTCCCGTTGAGTATCAGGTCGGTGGAGGCTGCGATCACGAGACGTCCGGCGTCGGCCGGGACCACCGGGGTCGCGAGGCCATTGGCCGCGGCATAAGCGGGGAAAAAGGTATCGGCGTCGGTGAGCACGTATTGCGAATAGCGTCCCCAAACTGCGGCCGATTGCACGAAGAATTGCTGCGTTGACGACGGGCGGCTGCCGGTCAAATTACTGGTGACATAGCCCGTCATCTCCATCGTGCCGTCAGGCAACACGACGGTCTGATTCTGAAGCGGATTGGTGATGCCGGAATTGACGACAACGCGATACGCGCCTGGGAGCGTCGCATATTGTGCCGGCAATAACGTATAGACGCCCGCCGGCAGGCCGTTGCCGCCAGACAGATAGATCGCCTCGCCCGCTGTCAGGCCGACCTGCGAAAGGTTGGCGTCATAGGGCGCGACCGCGCCGCTATAGCCCGGCACGATCGCGAAAATCTCTCGCGCATCGGGATAGGTCGGCACCTGCTGGCCGGTCGTCGAGTTCTGATAGCTCGTCTGATATTGCGTCAGCAGGTTGCGCGATCCGCCGGTGCCGGGAATCCACTCCTGCGCCTGTAGATTGCCGCCGCCATCGAGATTGATCGTGGCACCGCTCTCGAAGGCTATGGAGCTGCCTGCCAACGTGACGACACCCTGTGGCGCCTCAGTCACCGGTTCGGAAAAGGCGACTTGCTGATTGCCGTCATTCCAGCTTGGATTGTTGAGATGAGGATTATAGATCCACGTCGTCTGGTCGACGGTCGATCCGAACGGAATGGTGGCGCCGTTGGCGGATACCGAGGTGATGCTGCCGCCGCCGAGCGTGACGCTTTGCGTATTGATCGTGGGCGCATAAAGTAGCGGATTGAAGCCACCCAACGCGCTTGCGATGGTCGGGACTGTCAGCGAACTGGCATTGATCCCTAAGATAATGGATCCGAACGGCGCCTGGATTTCGCCGCCTTGGACAATGGTCGCAGCGTCGACCAGCACGGTGCCGCCGGCAGAAAGCGGCGTCGCCTGCGAAGGACCGATGCCGCTCGGGTAAGCGAAGGTAATAGTGGTTGGCAGACCGGTCGGGGACGATGACTGTATGACGAAGGCAGTGTCGGTCGCTGGATAGATATCGGCCGCCGCGAAGGTCAGGTTGCCGGCTGACTGCAGATAGCCGAGCAATTGCGTGCCCGCGGCAGGAGCATAGGCGATGGGCAGGAGCTGTATATCGCCGTTGCTGCTGAAGGTCGCCTGGTTGATATCGTTGAAGAATGTAAAGCCGGCGAGATCGAGCGCGCCGGTTGCATTCAACGACAGCGTGGCGTCGCCCGCAAAATTCGCGCCGCCCTCTTCGGGGATGGTATCGTTGATGGTGGGACCGGTCAGCTCGATATAAGCCGCTGTCACCGAGAGCGAGGCGCCATTCGTCGGCATCGCGCCCGCCGCGAGCGCAAAGCCGGGATTGCTGATATTACCGGCCGTGTAGTTGGAAGCGGTGACGATGAAAGAATTGTTCAGCGTCAGCGATACCTGACCGGCGAAACTCACATTGCCCTGGGTGGTCAATATCAAGCTGGAGAAACCCGAACCGTTCAGCGAGTCGGTGCCGAATAACAATGTGGCGCTCGGCAAGTTTGAGCTGAGCAGCGGTACACCCGTAAGGATTGGCGTGGGTATGTAAGTCGCGAGATCGAAACTCGCGTCGATCCCGGAGATCGCGGCGGCCGTGTCCTCAACGAGGTCGATACCGAAGTTGACGCCAGACTCCGAAACGGTGCCTCCGGTGATCTGCAGCGTCGCGCCGGTTGCCTGCGGTGCGCCCGGTTCGCCGACGAGCGAGCCTTCGAACAACAATCCGCTGGCGTCGGAGATGTTGACCTGACCGGCATTGCTCCACACCGGTTGACGCGACAGGACCTCGGCCGTGCCGTCGAGCGGCCGGGACGCGAGTTGCGCAACATCGAACGCGCCTGCGGCACCGGAGACATCGATCACCGCGCCGGGCGCCACGAGTATCGGCGAATAGCCGCCGTTCAAATTGATCGTACCGCCGGCCAGGATCGACCCTGTGTATGGGATGACAAGTCCACCCAGCGTATTGACCGGCGTCGGCTGGGGATTGATCACTGTCGTTCCCGAAACGTCGAGCACGCTTTGCGGCCCAAGGTAAAGCGGGCCCTGCGGCACCCCGGTTATCATGAAGTTCGGCGCATCGACGGCAATGGAGATGGTGCCACCTGGCGCGCGAATCGTGCCTTCGATGGCTGTCATCACCTCGGACGCGATAGAAATTGTAGCGCCGGGATCGGCGATGATCTCGGCGCCGCTGTCGACTTGCGCATAATCACTACCCGCGGGAGCGAACGCGGCATTGCCATTGCTAATGGTTTCGAGACCCGCATTGATGCTGAGATTGGTCGGGCTGAGCCATGTTCCGGTGAGGAAACCAACTGTGGAATTGGCCGCGGGATCGGCGTCAGTCGGCGCGCTTGCGATCTCGACAAGGTTGGGCAGCAGATTTTGGTGCGTCAGGCGGACGATCGCGTTCGCCGGAACCTCTGTCTGCAAGACGGAACTGAGATTGAAGCTGCCGAAACCGAGAGAGCCCCACACCGCCGGATCGAAATAAAACGCATAAGCCGGTGTGATCGCCGCCTCACCGCCGACTTGCAGCGCCACAGTCTGCAGGGTCAGCGTACCGCCGCCGCTGAAGCCGAGGGCGTCGATCGTGCCGTCGATCGTCAGGTAACCCTGCGTCGGAAGCGTACCGCTGAATGGCGGCGAATCGATTCCCGCATAGGCTTTCAAAGTCAGGTTGCCGCCGGTGCCGGCCGGCGCGCCGCTGCTGACGGTATCGAGCTTGCCGCCCGGCAAAACGAGACCGCCGCCTTCGAGGTCGAGCAGGCTGCCGGCGGCGAGCGTGATGTCGCCAGTCAAGTCGGCGAGATGAGCGCCCGTATTTAGATCGACGATGACGCCTTCGTCGGCGATCAGCGAAATCGAGCCGCCGTTGATCAGCCTCGTCGCACCCCATTGCACAGCCGAGGGTGCCGAATCGTTAAGAAAGAGGCCGCTGACATCGAGCACCGCGGCCGAACCGACGACAATATTTCCTGGCACATTGTCGTTGGTGAAGGCTTCGGCGATCGGATTGGTGGTGATGTCAATAGTGCCGGCACGCGCCGTCAGCGCGCCATTGATGGTGACATTGCCGCCGGTCAGACTGATCGTCCCGCCAGGCTGCACGGTGACGGACGCACCTGCGTCTTCAGTGATCGCGGACGACCCAGGACCGACGGCCACCAACGTGATGGTGCCGAAATTTCCGGCATTGAGTGTCTGGTCGTTGAAGACGTTGGCAGTAGCATAGGAACTGCCCGCGCTCGCCAACAAGGGCGATGTCATGTCGAAGCCCGCCGGCATCGACGACGCGGCTAGAGCTGCCGGTGTGAAAACGGCTGGATCGCCTATTTCGATCGGCAGGGTGCCAGAGAAGTCGAAGGCGCCATTGTTCGGCAGCGCGCCAGTCATCACCTGCTGCATGCCGGTAACGGTGCCCGCCAGCAAAGTGGAATCGAGCACGATGGCGCCGCTGTTGGCAACAATTGCGGTGCTGTTTGATACCCCGCCATCTTCACTGATGGCGATGTTCAGCGTGCCGCCATTGCCGCCCTGGATGTAGTCCTGCTGATACTGGCCGGCGCCGATCAACGGGTTGGTGTAGATTTGGGTGAGAGCAGCGTCGAGTACGCCTCCCTGGTTATGATCGACGGTGAATTCCCCTGCGATCCCGACATAGGTCAGATCGGGATCGGCGTCGCCGATATTGTAAATCCGCCCGTTGGACGCCACCACTTCCGTCGTCCGCACCGCGCCGGGGAGATATTGGAGATAGCCGCCCATAATATTGATGATCGAGCCGGGCGCGCCGACAAACTGGTTCGCAGCGAAAGAAGCGGTGCCGCCGTTCACCAGGAGCTGACCGATCGATTGCTGAACGAGATTGAGGTAGCTTGAAAGATTGGCGAGCGGCGTGCCGACCCAGCTTTCGCCGGTTTCCGCGTTTGTGCCGGTCAGCTGCATGTCGACCGTGACCGAGGCGCTATAGAGAAAGTCGTCTTGCTGCAGCGGCGAATCCGCAAGCTCGTTGCCACCGAGAGAGACCGTCAGGAAGTTGTAGGAGGCCGGCAGTTCGGTGTCGGGAACGCCAGAGACGTCGATCACGGCGCCGTTTCCGAGCAGGATACCGCCGGAGCCCGGCACCGGCGGGACGCCGGTCCGCGGGTCGGGGAGCACGACGGCGCTGGCCGAGATCGTCTGCCCCGGTGCATACGCGAGCATTCCGCCCTGGAAATCGATGGCCTGGCCGATGATTTCAATGATGCCGAAGCCTTGCGTCGGCAGCGGCGTGATGAAAGTTGCTGGACCCGGCTGGCTCTGGAACGGCGCCAGCGACGTGGCGTCGCTTGCGATGGTGACGCCGTTGGTATCCGGCAGGATCGCCGTCACCGCATTCGGACCGAAGCTGATCGCCCCAGTGTAAAAGGTCGTGTCGTATTCGTCGGCAGGGTTTAGCGCGCCATTGGCGCCGACCTCGTAGAGGCTTTCCACCACGATCGAGCCTGGCTGCTGCGTGCTGGTGGTAGCCACCGCCACGCCGTCCTGCTGGACGTCCCCGCCAAGCAGGGTGATATTGCCGCGCGGCGTATAGATAAGGCCGTTGTTGGTCAGCGTGCCGACCGGCGTGATGTCGTTGCCGTTCGCGTCAAGCAGTTGGCCATAATTGGCGAAACGCAGATTCGTTGTCGTATCGTCGTTGTAGCCCTGCGGCTGGCCTGATGAGCCGCCGCCGTAAGGATTAAAGCTGCTGTAGTTATAGTCGTACGAGACACCGATGCCGGCGATCAGCGCCACCTGCCCGCTCGGCGCGGTGATCGTACCGCTATTGGTGACGTTGGGCGCGGCGATGACGGCAAGGCCGCTGGTCCCGAGGGTGATCGAGGCGCCCGGGGCGATCGTGATGTTGCCCACGTTCGGCGTCGTCGTGGTCAGCAGGATCGAATCGGTTGAAAAATTGGTCGAGTTCAGATCGCCGATGCCGCCGGTGAGGAAACGGTTGTTGCTGGTGGCCAAATCGTTGCTGAACAGATTGAGTGACGAGGCGATCAGCGAGTTGACGTTGATCTGGCTCGAGCCGCCGAACAGGATGCCGTTGCCGTCGATGATGTAGACGCTGCCTTGGGCGCTGATCTGGCCGAGAATCTGAGCAGGATTGCCGGTGGGATCGGTGACGCGGTTAAGCGCGATCCAGCCGTTGCCGGTCGAGGAATTGCCCGCCGACTGATTGAAATAGACTTCGGTGTTGGTACCGACATTGAAGCTCGACCAATTCAGGATCGCCTTCTGCTGGGTCTGCACGATCGTGACCAGCGTTTGACCGTTGCCCGTGGTTTCGGTCGGCGTGTTGGCCCCCGTCCAGGTCGAAACCGGATTGGCGATGCCGGAACCGGCGAGGCCGCTGTCCGGCACCAGGCCGCCTGTGGCCAGACCGTCGGGGACGGTGCTCGGCGCGCTCAGCGCCAGATTATGCGCGGCGGTTTGCGCCGCCTGCATCGCCTCGACCGCCCGCGTCGCCTGGATCAGCGAGTTCATCGACTGCTGGGTGGCGGCGGCGGCCTGCTGCGCTGTCGTGACCGCCGATGCGGCGGCCGCGACACTTGCGCTGGCCGCTGCGCCCGCGCTGGTGCAATTGCCGATGCAGCGCGCCTCCGCCGGCAGCGCATAAATCAACAGCGCCAATGCGCTCACGCCCGCCAGCAGCGGCCCCCGACGGGGGTGACCATCCCGCCGAGCGCAAAGCATTTTCGGCTCGTTAGCGTTCGGCATAGGCATTGCTCCGGTCTCAGTCCATCAGTCATCAGAGGTGCGACGCAGAACAAACCTGATCATCGCTTCCTCTTGCTGTTCATGAGACGAATGCCGCGTGCCTCCAGCCAACCGCCGCGCAAGATTTATTTTTGTGACAATTCAGCTCAATAGAACGATGCCGCCGGGCAACATTCGCACCTTGGCGCCCAGTACACTCTGAGCGTAGGAGATCACTTCACCAATCCGGGCCAACTCGATCCGCGCGGTGATGCGGCGACGGCCGAGATTGTCATCGAGCACGATAACTCGGCCGGGCCAATAGCGATTGACCTCTGCGACGACCTGTGAGAGTTCCTCGTCGTGGAAGATCAGCAAGCCTCGCTGCCAGGCGGTAACGATCGCCGGATCTATAGTGCTGATCGCACTGATGCCGCTATCCGAATAGGACACTTGCTCACTCGCCTGCAGCGTCAGCCCTGTCCCCGCCTGTTGGATCTGCACGGCCCCGTCGAGGCATGTCACGCGGACCAAGCCACCACCACGTCGCATGTCGAATTTGGCGCGCGCCGAACGCGTTCGTCCGCTACCGGCAAGGACGATGAAAGGACGATCGACGCTGCACGCACTGGTGATCGCCACTTCGCCTGCGATCAGTTCAATGGCTTCGCCTTGTGCGACGGCCCGGCGGTCGACGGACGTTCGGGTATTCAATTCGGCTGAAACGTTCGCCGCTACCGCTACGGTACGCTGCTCTCCGGCAACAGTGTGGTAGTCGGCGAGCAGATCGGATAACGGCGGCCACAGACCGAGCGGCGGTCGGACCACGAGGGCGCCAACCGTCGCAGCCGCAGTGGCAAGCCCGCCGGTCAAGAATATGCGGCGCTCGGAGAAGAGGGCGGTGGAAGAGGGCCGCCCAGCCGCGAGAGTCCCGCCTGCTGCAGTTTCCCGACCTGCAACCTCCAGCGACTGCCATATGCCGAGCGCGCCGCGGTAGGCTTCCGCGTGAGCCTCGCTCCGCGCACGCCATGCCTCGAACTGCCGCAACTCGCCGACCGTTGCATCACCCGAGGTGACCCGCAGCAGCCAGTCCAATGCCTCACGCTGCAGCAGCAGAACGCGGCGATGGTTCGGTTGGCTCATGAGGTGGTCATCGTCAGCAAGTTGTTCTCTTATCTACAAGACGTTTGGCGCCGCCTTGATGCTAACCCCTCGACGTCATTTTTCTCCCAAGCGATCAAGACAATGGTCGATCGCCCGGCGCAATTCCTTCTGCACCATCGTCCGCGACAGGCCGAGACGTCGCGCAATGTCATCATGGCTTATCCCCTCCACGCGGGCCGCGATGAGGATCGCGCGGCGGCGCGGCGGCAACTCCGCAAGCGCCAGTTTCAGCACTTCCACCTGGAGACGGGCTTCCATCTCCCTGGACAGATCCGGCGTGTCATCCGCAAGCCGCGTGACCGTCAGAATCTCTGCCAACGAGGCGCGGCGGCTCGCCTCGCGCTGCTTGTCCGTCGCGATGTTGAGAGCCGTCCGAAAAATATAGGATTCGGGCTTCTGGATGACGCCCACGACGTCGCTGCGGTGGAGGCGCAAATAGGTCTCGTGCAGGACCTCGTCGGCGAGATCCCGTGATCCCAGAGAACGAGCCAGCTTCGCCTTGATCTCGTCATAACGCGCGGCGATTGCAGACAGCAGCGTAGCCCAGCCCGTTTCCGCCATCACGGCCCTCGCGCATCACTGGGCGCGCAGGCGGCTGACCGGGTCGGCTCGATCGCCATAGTGACGGGTTGCGGCATATCCAGAGGCGGCGGCAGGACAAGGCCTTGCATGGCCGTCATGACCGCTTTGTCGCGTTCGTCATTGCCCGAGGAGCCCAACAACTTAAAGCGCGCGATCCGGCCGGCCGGATTGATCCAGTATTGCAGAGCGATATGGTAAGCCCCGAGTCGCGTCTCCGCACTGGCGCATAGCGCCTTCATGATGCCCGCCTGCAGAACGCCGTAATAGGGAAGATAGGCGTGGCCCGTCTGCCGTTTTGCCAGGGCGGCGTCAGGCGGCTTGGCGACTGAGATCGTGTCGACAGCGATGACGCGCGCCGTCAGACCGGATCCCCACAAGAGGATTTGAAGGGCTGCCCGTGGCGTGAACACACCTTTGACCGCGGTCGAGCGGTGCCCATTGGTCAGGATATTCTCATAGAAGATCTGCAAGCCGCTAGCGGCGCCGAAGGCCTCGAGCGCCTGGTCGAGCGGCTGCGCCGGAATGTCAAAGGCGATAGATCCCGTCGCCAGCGGTCCGCGCGATTGCGCGGCCGCCGCTGACGAAAGGGTGCTGTGCAGACAAACTGCCGTCAACAGGCATCGCGCGGCAAAGGAGCCGAACACACTTCGACAATTTTCTATACTGGCGAGCTGCATGAAACTGCGGCACTGTCCCGGACAGGCAGCGCGGTCCTGGCAGAGTTTGGAGGCGCTTGCGATGCTGCGCACGACGCCAGAGGTCTATGAAGAGAATGTGACAACGCGAAGGGGGGCTCGTAATGCGGACATCGACATCGTGCTGACTCGGCACCCGACCGTTGGGGCCGCGTCCTCATTCAGCGCGAGGAGCGCCGTAAGGCGCGCGAAGCCAATCACCAAGAGGACTGCGCGCAGCTTTGGCGGAGCGTAGTGTCCTTGTGCAGAACCTCGAAGTTGTTGCCGCCGAGCTTAAACCGGAGAAATTCGCTTCGATGCTCCAGGTCGACGAAAACAATTTTCTCGCCGCGTTGCCGCGCTTGACGCGCAAATGCAGTGCCGATCATGTGCCTCTGACTCGATGCGACTGCCACACGTGCGAAAGGCCTTGATGGTAAGCGACGCGCAATGCGCCGACTGAAGCGCCGCCGAATTTGCGCCGCTGAACCGTAAGGTTCAAAATTTCGTCATTAGGAGCGATTAACTTGCGACGTTGGATCAGCCACTTGGCATCCTGCCACATCAGGTCATGTTACAGAAAGTCATCGTCGCGCTGCTGGCAAGTACTGCTCTCGCCGTCATGATGGGCACGGCATCGGCCGAAAAGATCGACAACCCACCACGCTGTGAGGCAGTTGGCATGTTGGGTTGGCTTTGTGTCCAGGGGGCGAGCGGTGCCAAGACGTGGTATGCGCCGTTCTGCGATAGCAACAAAATTCAAACGCTCGGGCGCGCGAGCAAGAGCGCGATGCAGGGCGAATTTACGTTCGACCCAAGCGC
>JASHVN010000701.1 GCA_030044555.1 Xanthobacteraceae bacterium
CGTATGGACCTATTATCTTATCCGAAAACCGGGCTCCACCCTCGGATCAAATCCGAGCGCAAGCTTTTCGGGATCATGCTCCAGCTAGCCGCCGTTGGCGTGCTCGGGCCGCCAGCGGCTCATGCGCTTTTCCAAAAGCTGGACCAGGCCGGTCATCAATAGCGAGAGGCCGGCGAAGATGATCAGGCCGGCAAACACAATGTCGACCTTAAAGCCGCTGGCGGCCTGCACCATCACCACGCCGAGCCCGTCCTGCGCGCCAAAAAACTCGGCGACGACGACGCCGAGAATGGCGCGGCCGATGGCGAGCCGCAACCCAACCACGATGAACGGCAGCGAATTGGGCACGACGACGAGACGCGCGATGTCCCATTCGCTGGCGCCGAACGAGCGCACGACATTGATCAGGAGCTTGTCGGCGTTGCGCACCCCCTCATAGGTGTTGATCAGCAGGGGAAACAGGGCGCCGAGAAAGACGATGGCGACCTTCGACCACAATCCGATGCCAAACCAGAGCATCACCAGCGGCAGGAAGACCAGCCGTGGTGTTGCGTTGAACGCCGTGATGAAAGGATCAAACATCGCATTGAGCGTGTTCGAGCGGCCGAGCAGAACGCCGAGCGGCAGTCCGGCGAGGATCGCGAGCCCCAATCCGACGGCGAACGCGGTGGCGCTCGCGCCAAGCGGCGCCCAGACCGAGCCGGAAGCGAACATTTGCCAGAGCGTGCCGACGACATGGCTCGGCACGGTAAAAAACAGCTTCGTGCCCGCCTTCATCGGCACGAAATCGGGGAGGAATTGCCAGACCAGGAGCAGCAGCACGATGCTGCCTGCACCGTACGCGGTCGGCTCGATACGCCGCCACAGGCCGCGTCCCGGCGCCGCAATCTCATCCGCGCGATCGCCGGCGGCGACAGCAGCATCAAGTGTTTGCGTGTCGGCCATTGCTCTATTGTCCCGGCTCTATTGTCCCGGCTCTATTGTCCCGCGCGCCAAGGGAAAGCGGCGCGTTCCGCCCAGCGGATGCCTTCGGTGAGCACCACCGCGATTACCATGACCGTGAGAATGCAGGCGAACATGCGGTCGATAGCGAAGATATCGCCGAAGCGCGAGATAGCGAAACCGATACCTTCGGAGGCGGCAAAAAATTCACCGACCAACACGCCGATCAAGGCGCGGCCGACCGCGATGCGGGACGCAGCCACGACATAGGGCAACACGCTCGGCAGCATGACCTTGCGATAAAGGTCCCACTCGCCGCCGCCGAGCGAGCGCACCACATTGATGAGAAGCCGGTCGACCGCATGCACGCCGGCGGATGCGTTGAAGATGAAGGGGAACACCGAGAGGGTAAAGACGATGATCGTCTTCCCCCACACGCCCACGCCGAAAAAGATCACGAGCAGTGGCGCCAGCGCCACCAGCGGACTCGCATAGAAGATCGTCATCAGCGGATCGAGGGCATAACCGACGCGCACACGCCAGCCCATGAGAATGCCGAGCGGCACGCCGACGACGACCGCAGCGGCGAGGCCGGCGAAGAACGGCACCGACGAGACGGCGAGGTCGTGGAACAAATCGCCGCTCTCGATCAAATCGACATAGCCCGCCGCAATCAGGCTCGGCTTGGAGATGAACAGTGGATTGAACGGGACAAGGAGAAAAATCGCCTGCCAAGCGGCAAAGAACAGCACCACCGCCAAACCGCCGAGCAGGAAATTGCGGTGGCGCGCCGCGAATGTCGGGCCGATTGTACCGTCCTTTGTTGCGTCTTCGGCCATGGTCTACGCCATGATCTCGTCTTTGAGCGTATTCCAGATTTCCAGCTTGAGGTCGTTGAATTCCGGCGTCACCCGCATCTCGTATTCGCGCGGACGCGGCAGCTTGATGGTGAAGATCTTCTTCGCCCGGCCCGGACGCTTGCTCATGACCATGACGCGGTCGGAGAGATAGATCGCTTCGTCGATCTGGTGGGTGACGAACAGCACCGTCTTCTTCGCCTCGCGCCAGATGCGAAGGAGTTCAACCTGCATCAGGTCGCGCGTCTGCGCATCGAGCGCCGCGAACGGCTCGTCCATCAGCAAAACTTCGGGATCGGTCGCCAGCGCCCGGGCAAGCCCGACGCGCTGCTTCATGCCGCCGGACAGCTCGTGCGGATAATGCTGCTCGAAGCCGGACAGCCCCACCAAAGCGACCAGCCGCTCGGCCACGGCTTGCCGCTTTTCCCGCGCGACCTTCTTCAGCTCGAGCCCGAGCTCAATGTTGTGGAGCACGGTGCGCCACGGCAAGAGGCCGAATTCCTGGAACACCATGGCGCGATCGCTGCCCGGTCCGCTGATCCGCTTGCCGTGCATCAGCACTTCGCCGGAATCCGGTTTAACGAGCCCGAGCAGAATGCTGAGAAAGGTGCTCTTGCCGCAGCCGGACGGCCCGACGATCGACAAAAACTCGCCTTCCTCGACCTCGATGTCGAATCCGCCGAGCGCCCGCACGGGTGCACGGTTCGGCGGCCGGAAGGTCAGGCTGACGCTGCGGCCTTGGATGTAGCCGGTCATGCGGGCGGCACGCTCGGCGCGCGGGCAGGTCGATCAAGCATGACAGTCATGATCGCCTAGACCATGCGCGCCCGCAACCGGGGTCGATTGCCGCACGACACGCCTGGCGCGCTGCACTATCGCGCCCTGGCAAACGGCGCCGTGGACTAAGCCCCCAATTCAAATGTTCGACGGAAAGCTGGTCGGAGCGGCGCGATTTGAACCTGCGCCCCTTCGTCCCGACAAGGGAGCAGAGAGATCGCGATCGTTGATTTTCGGCATTGTCGTCATCTGCCCGCGCCAGGTCTCCCCGCGTCAGGTCTCTCCGCGCCAGGTCTGTCGGCGCCAAGTCTGTCGGCGTCCAGCCCCAAATCCATTGGGTTCGTGAGCCGGCAAGTAACGGTTGATTCAGCACAAGGATCGGAACCGCCGTGCAGCAACATCGCGCGGAAACTGTCGAACAGGGCACGCGTTGAACGTGCATCGGTCGAAGAGGTTCCACCCGCCACCAGCGCCGGGATCACGACGGGCTCCGCCACGCGCGCAAACATGCGGCTCGCTAGAGCATGATCCCGAAAAGTGGATACCGGTTTTCGGAAAAGATCATGCTCCAACAACAAGCTAGAGCGGAATGGCGATTCAAAGAAACCCATTCTGCTCTAGTCGCAAGCAAAGGAGAACTGCAATGGCACAAACAGCATCCAAGGCGATGATTGCCGCAGCATTGCTGATCGCGGCGATGCCAACGCCCGGCCATTCTCAAGCTGCGCTAGGCAAGGGGCAGACCGGCGCGCAGGGAACGAGCGGAAAATGCAATGCACCGGGACAAATAAAACAAGGCGGGTCGAGTTGCGACCAAACGAGCAGTGGTAGTGCCGGCGGCAGCGTCCAAGGCGGCGGCAGCGAGCAAGGTTCGACCGCTGGGGGCAGCACTACGGGCGGTAGCACACAAGGCGGTGGAAGTTCCGCTGGCGGTGCTGAGAGTACCGGCAGTGCGCAAGGCGGGAGCGCTGCTGGCGGCACTACGGCTGGCGGCAGCACTGGAAGTTATGGCGGAGGCGGCGCAGAGAGTACCGGCAGTGCGCAAGGCGGAACCGCTGCGGGCAACAGTACGGCTGGCGGCACTACGGCTGGCAGCACTGGAAGTTATGGCGGAGGCGGCGCTGAGAGTGCCGGCGGTGCGCTAGGCGGGACCGCTGCGGGCGGCACTGCGGTTGGCGGCAGCGCCGGAGGTTATGCCGGCGGTGCTGCGAGTGGCGGTGCGTCGAGCGGCTACGGTTATGGCGAACAGGACAGCGGCTACGGATCGAATTCGAGCGCGATCGGCTACGGTCAAGGTGGCGGCTACTCGAGCAGCTACGCCCCGCAAGGCAGCACGTACTATCCGCAACCGAACTGGAGCGACTATCAGCAACAGGGCTGGAGAGACTATCCGCGACCAACCTGGAGCTACTATCAGCAACCAAGGTGGAGGGACTATCCGCGACCAACCTGGAATTACTATTCGCAATCGGACTGGAACGACTATCCGCAACCAAGCTGGACCTACTATCAGCAACCAAGTTGGAGGGACTATTCGCAGTCAAACTGGAGCGCGTATCAAGCTGAGCCGGTGCAACGTTTTGTTCGTGGTCGCCCCGTGGGCTGGCGCCGTGGCATGCGCTGGCGTGCAGGCCGGGGCTGGAGACCGGCGCTGGCCGCTGCGCGAGCGGCTACTGCTCCCTCCTATAACGATGGATATAACAACAACAACGGCTACGGACTTTATGGATACGCCGCCTATGATCGACCTGGAGCGTACGCCGTAGCGCCGAATGACAGTGACACTGCATCGCCGGATTATAATTACGGGGACAGCACCAACCATAGATACGGAAATTATTACGACAGTTCCTGGCAGCCGAGCACTGGCACTGCTGACTTCGGAAACGCGGCCACCCCTGCCCGCACCGTTCGCACCGGCACCATCCGGAACTACCGCAGTCGGCGCGGATTTAGAGCTGCGTCTGCCGGCTGGACGAGGGAATACTGCATTGACGCCCTCCGTGAGAGACTTGGATGGAGTGGCGCCGAAGCAAGCAAAGAGCCCCATAGAGACGCCGTGATCCGATGCATGCGACTGGGCCCAACGGCAATTGACTGAGCGAGGGCGGAAGCGTTCGCGCGGCAAGTCCGCTCAGGCTTCCGCTCCCTGATCTTCGACGCCTCGACCTTGGCCAACGACGGCTGCGGCGCCCGCAGCAATTGGCTTTTCTTGGTTCTACTATCTCCGAGGCAGCATCGAAAAGTCACCAGCAAGCGCGGCCGTAGCGCTCGTCCTGGCATGGAAGGCGTGCAGATCCTGCTTCGCCGCCTGGCCCGCCTCCGTATCGCCCGTCTGTCAGCGTTCTCTGCGTTGGCTCGACCGTGCCTGAGCGGTCGCAGAGGGTATAAAGCGTTGGGTTGCCGCGGGCACTGGCAAAGCTTGGCCTCACTTCTTCTTTAGATTGAGCGAGAAGCGCAAATTCAGCGGTTGCAGCATCTCCGGCGGCGGCGCCTCACCGATATTCCCGCGCTTCAAGATGGTGCGCAAATCATCATCTGCCTGCGAATCCTTCAGCGGCGGAAATGAAACGCGCTCGACGGTGCCATCGGGATTAACCCAAGCCCGCACCGTCAGTGTCTGCGGCGGCCCGTCATCCTTTCCGGCATGATCGATAAGATAGGCGCGGAAGCGGTTCGCCACTTTGTCGTTGGCGGAGATCCAGGTCTCGAAGCGGTATTTCACCAACTTGGCAAATTGCATCCAGGATGGTGGCGCCTGCGTTGCATCCCGATAGTCCGATCCAAGCCCAGGTGCCAGGGCCGGTCCCGATCCCACTTCCTGGCCGTGGGCGAATGCGGGGAAGATGAGCAGGCCTAATGATAGCGCCAGCACGCAGAGAGCGGCGACGCGCCTTCGCAACTGAATAAATTCGTTGACGATGTGCATGACGAACAGATCCGGACATTGGCTGTTGGCGCACATGTTGCCGGGCTAATTTTGCAAACACGTGACGCGCGCCGAGATCGAGGCCGCACGATTGGCACGCGATCCGGCTGCGGCAATCTGTGGCCGATCGTCCTCGTCGATGGCTATGCCATTGGCGTGGAGGAAGGTCTTAGCCGCAGCTGCATCCACTGCCAGCACGTTGTCGGCGGTCCTGCGACTGACGACTCCCTGGACCAGCCCGCCGCTGTCCAGACAAGCGCAATCATATTAGCGCTTAGAAGTAACCTCACCGCCCATCAACAGACGCTTAAGCTGTGCCATCAAATTCGCTGCCCGATCACGATACGCCGCCGCCACATCATTGCAGTCGGGTCATCGGGAAACGCCTCGGTCGCGGCCATGTTTGGCGTTCGCATCATCGCCCTCCCCGCACCTGCATCACGAGCGTGCTCAGCCGCGAGTTGAGCGCGGTGAGATTGACGCTGCCGATGCGGGATCGCGCGACGCATTTGCGGCAGCCCGGCCCTGGTTCGCCGAAAGTGGCGACGGGAACCGCACCTGTCACCGGGTATCCCCGCGCCCGCAGCTTTGCGCGCACGGCGAGACAATAATCGACCGAGCGGTAGGAGAAACGCGTCTCGCCGTAGCCGGCGCGGTATTTCATCACTGCGGTGCAGAGGTCGCCGCCGGCCGAGCGCCACGCGCCGGCAAGATAAGTGACGCCGTAATGGATGTTGGTCGCCGGCACGGCAAGGTCGGAATCGGTGCCGGCGAAGCCGAGCATGCGCGCGGTCGATGGCAGCACCTGCATCAGGCCGATCTCGCCCGCGCCGCCGATGGCTGCGGGATTGTAGCCACTCTCCACCGCCATGACGGCATCGGCGATTTCCGGATCGAGGCCTTCGCGCTGCGCCTCGATTTTGACCAGAGCGCGATAGGCCGCCGGGCTTTGCAGCGTGGGAGCGGCCAGGATCGGCGGCGGATCGCCGCCGCCTTTCGGGGGCTTCTGATCCTTGGCGCCGTCCGCATTGTTCGAGGCGACGAGCGCGTCGAGGGCTGCGAACCGCGCTGCAAACGATGCGGCCGACGCCGTCTGCGCCGCCGCGTCCGAGGCGACGACAAACGAGAAAAGCGCAAAGAGGCCGAGCCCGGCCGCCGCCAGGATCGGCCGGCGCCACAGCATCTGGGAGCTGATCGCGCCAGCGTGCATCATCGCGCCTGTTGCCGCCGGGGACTTGCGTACAAGGACAGGCGCAGATGCGGCGGCTGGAGCGGTCATCGCATGCTGCCTTCTGCGAGGAGAGCGCGCGCTGAAACTCTCTGGGCAGCTACGATTGCAGGATACGCGGTCGGGGCGCTGGACGTTCGATCAGCTTGCGCTGTTGGTCGTCTGTTTCCTCGACTGCCGGTTTTTGGGCGGCCGCGCGCGCTGCGCCAATCTTGGTCAGCTCGTTTCGCAGATAGGGGAGCAGTTCCTGCACCAGACGGTCCCAGAGCTCGATCTGGGCGCGCAGATGGGCGGGCGTAACGCCATTGATGACGGAGATGTCGAGACAGAAGACGAGGAAGGGCGGGCTGAGTTGGAGCCGGCCGAAGCGACGGGTGACGTTCCAGCGGTTGGCGGGCTCCAGCAGCGCGTCGGCTCCGCCGTCGCCGGCGATTTGCAGCACGGCAACAAAGACGAAATCGGCGAAGCTCTTATCGTTGCCGGGGAGCCGGTTGCCGGGGCGGATGTCGAAGCCAAGCCCGCCTGTTGCTGAGCGCAGATATTGGATATTGGCGACGGGATCGGTCAGCGGCTCCACGCGATAGCCGGCCTGCTGCAGGCTATCGCGCAAGCTCTCGAGCGTCAGGCTTGTGATGATGGTCGCGGGCGCCGCCTCGGGGGTTGCGGCGTTCTCGGTGGCGGCGCCGGACATGGGACTCCCCAAGGGATTCTCCATGACGCTCTCCATGATGGCGGTCTGCGACGGTGCGGCATCAGACATGAGGGGTCTCCGCGTGGGCTATTGGGCCGGCTTGGTGAGCAGATTCGAGAGGGCGAGTTCGTTGAGTTCCGGCGGGTGCTGTTTGAGGAGATCGGCGAGATAAGCGCGCCGCATCTGTTCCGCACGTTCGGCGCGCATGCGCTGCACAAGGGCGGCGCGCACTTCGGGCAGCGTCGGCGTGTAGGCGGCCTTGGTGTCGATCAGCTTGATGATATGCCAACCGTCGTCGAGCTGGATCGGTTCGGAGACTGCGTTCTTCGGCAGACCCATCACCTTGGCGAGGATTTCGGGTCTGATCTGCGGCTCGGGCAGCCAGCCGAGGAGGCCGCCGTTTTGCACGCCGGCATCGCTGCTGGCGATGGCGGAGAAATCGGCGCCCGGCCGTCTGAGCTTGGCTTCGATGTCATCGATCTTCTTCCTGGCTGCGGCCGCGGCGGCGGGGTCGGTGCCGCGGGGGACAGCGATGAAGATCTGCGCCAGATCGAACTGGCGCGGCACCAGCAAAGCGTTGCGGTTGGCGTCGTAGGTTTTCTGGATCTCGGCGTCGCCGGGATAATCCGGCGGCGGCGCCGAGACGCTCTGCAGGTAAAGCTCGACGATAGCGTTGTCGCGGACGTGCTGCAGCGCCGTGGCCACGTTTGGCTGCTGATCCCATTTCCTGGCCAAGGCTTCCTGCAGCACCAGACGATTGGCGAGCAGCAGGCGCACCGCCTGGCTCAACAGCGCGGGATCGCGTTGCAGCGCCGCCTGCGTGCGGACGTCGAGGGTGGCCACATAGGCGCGGATGTCGTCGGCCGTCAGATCGCTGCTGCCCACACGGGCAACGACATCACGGCTTGCATCGCTGTCGGCGACCGCCGGCGGCGTGCTGCTGGCCAGAGCCGGGATGGCATGCGCGGGCGGCGGCGCTCTGTGGCGTGCTGGTGCCGGCCCACGGGTGGTGCTGGCGGCGGTCCATGACTGGCTCTGTGCCGCCACGGGAAGGGCCAGGACGAGAGCGACCGGGACGAGGACGGCCGGCGCGAGACGATGACTCATTTTACTGGGCATGCGGGTTCCGTTTGATCGAGGATCTTGTCGGTGTAATCCTGGATGTAGTTTTGGACGGGGACGCGGCCGATACCGATCAGCGGTCCCTGGGCGGCGATTTTGTCGCCGAAATAGACGCCGGCCAGGCGGCGCAGCAGGTCGCGGTCGACTTTCACTAGCGCGGTATTTTTGGCGCGGCAAGTTTTGGTGCTGGCCTCGTAGGCGGTGGCTTCGGCCTGGAACTGGGCGCGTTCGGCGTCTTTGGTGCGAGCGACGGTAGCGGCCTCGTCGTAGGCGGACTTCCACTTCTCCAGGGTATCGTCACGCTCCGCGAGGCGCTTGTTGAACTCGTCCACGGCTTGCTGATACTGGGCCTGGACCTTCTTGACCTGCGCGATTGCCGCGTCGACTTGCGCTTGCAGGTTTGTCTTGTCGCGGGCGGCCTGGGCAAGCTGCGCCTGCAGCGTTGCCATTTGGTCTTCCAGCGCCCGCTGTTGGCTGATGGCGTCGCGCAGGGCGTCGCGCAGCTTGTCGGTTTCCGATTGCGCGTAAGCGGCGCTCTTCAACATCAGCGCGGCCGTCAGCAGGCAGGCCGTCAGAATGTGCTTGCGCATGATCAGAACCGCGCGTTGAGATCGGCTTGCACGACATCGACGGCGTAGGGCGTGCCGCCGATATTATTGGCGCTCAGCCATCGCAGGGTGGCCCAGACATTTTCGGACAGCCCGAAATTGGCGCCGAGGATGTAACCTTTGAGATTGGTGCCGCCGAGGCCGAAGTCTGGATCGGTGAAGGCGTCGATGGTGGCGTCTGATTCCAGGTATTTGTAGGCCGCGTTCACGCTCCAATCGCCGAAATGCTGGATTTTCGGATCGCCGACGGTGAGGCGGACCATCCAGCCCATGGCGCCGCCGTCGAAGGCGCCGAGCGCGCCGGTGGTGGTGCCTGACAGGTTGTTGACGGCGACGGCGGCGACGGCATTGCGATCGAAGGCGGTGTTCCAGACATAATCGGCATCGAGCACGACATGGACTGGGTTGAAATGGGAGAAATCGAGCTGGCCGCTGACGTCGAGGGGACGGAAGGCACTGGCCAATCCAAAATATTGGTACTGGTCCGCGGCGCCGAGGTCGTTGGTGGTGTCGGGAATAATATCGCGCAGCGGCATGTAGGTGTTGCCCTTCTGTGCAAAGGACGGCCGCAAGTTGTCGGTGTCGCAGACATCGCTTGAGCTGTCGACGGTGCAGGGGCTGGACAGTTCACCGCGGACATTATCGAAGTCGTAAAAGGCGACGGCGACGCGGGCGGCGATTTGCGGATCGACCTGCGCGCGCAAGCCGACCTGACCGGCGAACAGGTATTTGTCCTCGCTCGGCAGATCGACCGGTCCACCGTCCGCCGATTCGCCGAGATTGATGCTGGCGTTGAGATTGGTGTTGAAGATCGGGAAGGCGCCGACGTCGACGAAGGGTGTCAAGGTGCTCGACACGGCGTGTTGGGCTTGCAGCGCGACGCCATCGAAGCCGAGCTCGCTGTACCAGATGAGGTCGGTCGGCGACCAGAACGGATTGTCGAAGCGGCCGATGGAGATGCTAATATTGGAGTCTTTATTGCCCTGTTCGTTGCGCAGATAAGCGCGATCGAGCCAGGCCTCGTATTTGGCGAAGTTGCCGCCCGGAAAAGAACCGTTTCCACCCATGGTCTGGTTGGTGGACACCGGCGAATCGTCGTTGCCGGTGGCGATACGCATGCCGGCGGTGAAGCCGGCATTGAGGTCGGCCTCCATGCCGAGCCTGGCGCGCATCGCGAACTCGTTGCGATTTTCGCCTACGTCGTAGGTCGGCGGATAATATGTATTGGCCTCGGACGTATCGTAAGGCGAGCCGGTGTTGATGGCATTGAAGTTGACGGCGCCGATCTTGTCGTTGCCCGACGGGAAAATGTTGGCCTGATAGCGGGCGCGGACATCCCCGTAGAAATGGATGCGCGAGGCCCATTCCGGATAGAGGCCGGGCGACGCCCAGTTTTCCTTTTCCGCCCTGGCCATCACTTCTGCCTTAACCTGCTCGGCCAATTGTTGTTTGACGTATTCGGGCACGTAGGTGACGTGCTTGGTGCCCGGCGGATTGGCGGCGGCGGCAGCGTCACTGGCGGCCTTGTCGGCCTGATCGGCCTTGGTTGTTGCGTCCTTTGAGGCCTGTTGCTCGATATAGGCTTCGTCCTCGGCTTCCTTGATCAGGGCCTGGGCCTGGTTCGGCTTGATCACGCCCTGCTTGACCAGCAGGTTGACCAGGTTGACGACGGCGTTTGGCGCGGTCGGGGGCTTATCTGAGATTTTGACATGTCGCGGCGCTGGTTTGGCGTGCGTGGCCAGCGGCATTGGCGATCCCGCGGGCTGCGATGCCGGCCCCGTTGCCGCCGGCGTCCCCGGCGCATTCTGGCCCAGCGCTGGCGCCGTGCACGCCACCGCGCAGAGCGCCACGGCCAGCGGCGGCAGGCCCCAGCGCGCGCATGACTTCTTCTTCAACATCAGTCCCCCTGTCCCATCACTCTCTTCGTCGCTCGCACTTTTCGTCGTTTCTTGTATTTGTTGTTGTTTGTTCAGCCCGGCCGCCGCTCGGTGACGCGCAAAACCATCGGCATCGGCATGTCCTTGGGCGGCGGCTCGCGCAGCACCAGGCCGCCGAGCACGTCGTCGCGCATGATGGCGTCGAGCGCGGGATCGCCGGTGGACGGCGAAAGCTGCACGCGGTTCACCCGGCCGGCGCTGTCCGCCCACAAGCGGATCTCGACTGCCATGACGGCGTTGCGGGTCTTGTCATTGGCACGCAGCGCAGCCTCCACCTGCGACTGCACGATCGAGGCGTACCAGCCCCAACGGCTGCCGCCGCCGCCCCCATAAGGGCTGCCGCCGGGGTGGCCGCCGAGCTGGAACAGATCGCCGGGACCTTGCGGCTTGGCGTCGAGCGACAGCGGCCCGGGCGGCTGATCGTTCTTGGCGTCCTTGATCGGCTCGTCTTTCGGCTTCTCGATCGGCTTGTCTTGCTTGATCTCCTGCTCCACCATTTTGGGCTGCTCGATCATCTTCGGCTGGGGCAGCTGTTGGGGCGGCGGCGGAGGCGGTGGCGGCAGAATTTTGACCACGGTGATGTCGCGCACCTGGCGCGGCGGCGGCAGGGTGTCACCGCCGGAAAGGAAGTAGACGATCCCGCCGATGATGAGGGCGATGAGCGACAGCGCCGCGCCGTAGCGCACAAGCGCGCGGCGCCTGGTTTGCGCTGGCCTGCCGCCCGCGGTGTTGGCGCCGTTCACCGGCATGGTCATGATGCCGCCTCGAGCGAGGGAGCGTCGGCGAGCTGGGCCGAGAGGTAGTGCACGACGAACGCGACGAGCGCGTCGAAATCGACCGTCGTGATGGTGATGGTGGTGTTCAGTTCGGCGGTGATCTCGAGCCGGAATTCCGCCCGGTCGGCAACAAACTCGACATGGGACTGCCGGTCGATCGTCAGCCGCGACCGCGGCTGGCGCGACAGCGCAAACAGAAAAGGCTCCCGCAATGGGCTGCGATGGCCGACGTGCTGGCGCAAAAGTTCGGCGAGCCGGACCAACAGCGCTTCGCCGTGAATGGGAAACGGCAGCAGGACCGCGCCTTGCTGCGATGTCGCGGGATCGCCCCGTTCGGATCGGGGGCGATCTTCCGCCGACGTGGCGATGCCAGTCGTCATATCTTGGTGCTGGATATCTTGATGCCGGATATCTTGGTGCTGAACATCTTGGTGCTGAACATCTTGGGGCTGGATCGGCGGCGCTTGCGTCTCGGCGCGGTCATCTTGATCGGACCCATGTTGATCGGACCAATGCCGGCCGAAGGGGAGCGTGTTGCGCAGGCATGAGCGCAGCGTCCCGCCTTTCCACCAGCGATCGTTCTTGCCGTTGTGCCGGATCGCCATGGCTGCCCCCTCCCCGCTCACTTCACCAGCGGCTTGGTGGCGAGCCCGACCTGGGTCAGGCCGATTTGGCCGAGCAGGTCGAGCACATCCATGATGCTTTGGTACTGGGTCTGCGCATCGCCGCGCAGCACCACGGGAAACTGCGGCGTCAGCGCTTGCTGCTGGATCAGCCGTTCGCGCAGTTCCGACAGCGTGACCGGGATGGTGTCGAGGAAGATTTTGCCATCATTGGTGACGGTGATCGCCTTGGTGGTCTGCGTTGCCAGGCTCGGTGCGGCCGAGGCTTTCGGCAGATTGACTTTCTGCCCCTGCACCGTCGCCGTGGTCATGATGATGAAGATGACCAGCAGCACATAGGCGAGGTCCAACATCGGGGTGATGTTGATCTCGTCGTACGGCTTGCCGGCGGATCTGACCTGCATGGCGCCTACTCCGCCGCGATGCGTTGCGGAACAGGCTGCGGATCGGGCCGCTCGACCGAATGCAGTTCGGCCATCCGCGTCACGAACTCGTCGACGAAGACGGTGATGTCGTCGGTCAAATCTTTGATGCGGGAGATCAGATAGTTGTAGCCGAACAGCGCCGGGATAGCGACGCCGAGGCCGGCGACGGTAGCCACCAGGGCGGCGGCGATGCCGGGCGCGATGGCGTTGACGTTGACGTCGCCGCTGGCAGCGATCGCCGCAAACGTGATCATGACGCCGACCACGGTGCCGAGCAGGCCAAGGAACGGGCCGCCCGAGATCGAGATCGTCAAGACGACCATCAGCCGGTTGAGCCGCTGCATCTCCTTGACCACGCCGGCGTCAAGGGCGGCGCGGATGGCGGCGATCGACGGCGCCGAGAGCGTTGTCGGCTGGCCGTCGTTATGCGCAAAGCGGCGGCCGATCTCGACAGCGCCGATCTGATAAATGCGATAGAGGGCCGACGGCAGGATGGCTTTGCCGGTGTCGGAAGGAGCGACGGCCTTGGCGGCGCCCCGCACTTTTGCATTTGCGTCCGCCGGCGGCGTCCCCTCGGCTTTCGGCGTTGCGCCGGCGACAAAGTCCAGCGCGGTGAGATGGTCCGAGAGGTTGCGGAACTGGCGCAGGAACAGCTGGTTGGCCTTGGCTTGTTTGTTGAGGAAGGCCGCCTTGTCTATCATCACGATCCAGCTGATCACCGCCATGATCAAAAGGAAGCCGATGACCACCCAGCCGTCGATCGTCACTGACTTGAGGATGACGCCGATATAGCCGGAGAGCCAGGTTGCGGTTTGCTCGTCGACGGAAAACGAAATCAGTTTGGCCGGGGCGGTGCCCTGATTGATCGCGGCGAATTTGATGAAGCCTGCCGGGCGCGCCACTTTGGCGATCTGCAACTCGTCCATATCGCCGACAAAGCCGACCATCGGCGCCGGCGCCGCCGCTACCGCCGCGGGTGCAGGCGCAGTGCCGCCAGCCGCCGCCCCCTGCGCCGGAGCCGCTGCCTCGCCTAGCGCCGCTGGAGACGTTGGCGGCGCGGTGCCTGGCGTCGTCGCTTGCGGCGCCGGAGCAGTCGGAGTGCTTGGCGTGGCACTTGGGGTGGTACTTGGCGTGGTGGCCGGGGCAGCAGCAGATGGCGCCGGCGTTGCCGCAGCGGGCGCGCCCGCATCAGGGGCTGGCGCGGCGGCGGGCGCCGGAGGAGGAGCGGTCTGGCTGTCGCCACCGATCAGCGCGATCGTGTTCAACGCCGGCAGTGCCGCCGCCAGCGTCGCGTAAGGATTGCCATCGAGATAGAGCGTGATCTGCCCGTTGCTGGCGGTCACGGCGACCTGATGCCAGCTGTTGACGGCGATCGGCGCTCCCGCGCCGCTGCGTTGCGCCGCGCCGGCATTGATGACCTCGACGAACGGTGAGCCGTTGTCGAGCCCGATGATGAGACCGTCGGCGCCGTTGCGGCGGCTATACAGCACAGCATTGGGCTGTAACGCCGCCGGCTTGATCCATGCCGACCATGTCAACGCGGCATTGGCCGCCAATGTCAGCGACGGCGACGCCGGCAGGGTCAGCGGCGTTTGCCCATCGAGCCGCAGACCGGTGCCGATCAGCGCATCTTCGGCGGGCTTGCCGACGCTCTGCGCATTGTTGCCCCAAACCGTGGAATCCAGCGCCGGCGTGCCGCGTTCGGCAAAATGATAGACCAGCAACGTGTCGGGGTCGTAGGTACCTTTTGCATCGGCCGCGGCGACCGCTTTCTGGTTGCCGTAATAGAGCCAGAACTGGGTCTTGGCACCGGGCTTTACCTCCGGCACCGCCACCCAGATCAGCGCCTCGCCGAGCAGCGCATCGTATTTTTCGATCTGAAACTTGAGCGGGGTCTTGTCGTCGTCAGCAATGAACCGCAGATCGGCGCCGTCGTCCTTGGCGGCGCTGAAGCGGAAGTTGCCCGGATGCAGGCGCACCAGGACCGCCGGGGCGCCGATCGGATCGGTGATATTGGCCCCTACGGCGCTGGCATCGAGCGTGATCTGTTTGCGCATCTGCCAATCGTCGTTCCACCAGGCGCGCGCCGGCGTCGGCAGCAGCATCACGGCCGCCAGCGCGGCGAACAGAAGCGCCGTCAGCGCTCTCGCCGCCCGTCGTTGACCGCCATCCAATCGCGGCGTGTGATCGCATTCCCTCGTCATCAGAATTGACTCCAAATCCGGAAATCCACGCGCGGATCATGCGCCTGCGTGTTGGCTTGACTGATCATCGGCACCGCCAGCGCCACCATGCCGTTGAAGTGGTCCAACACCTTGAAGCTGGTGCCGACGCCGTAGCTCCACAGCTCGAATTGCGACTGCTGTTCGGGCAGCGGATCGATCACTTTGTCCATGCCGGCATCGACAAAGCCGAAAAATCGCCACTCGTCGAAAAACGTGACCGGCGCGGATGCCGGCGTCGCGGCCGTCGCCGCGGATCCTTTGGCGGCCGCCGCTGCCGGCGCCGCCTTCGCCAGGCTCTTCTGCAACAGATCGCCGATATTCGGTGTCCGCACCTCGAAGCTGCCGACCGCGCCCTCGTCGCCGAGCGTTTCCGATTCCAGATAGCCGCGCACGGTGTCGAAGCCGCCGACGCTCATCTGCTCGCTCGACACCAGCGGCCCGCTGGCCGCCTGCGCCTGTATCCGGCCGTAAAGCTGAAACTGGGACTTCAGGTCCTCGGTCGCCGAGACATCAATGTTGACATGCGTGAAGTTGGCCGACGCGTAGGCGCGGCGATTGTCAAAGGCGACCCAATCGCTGCTCAGCGGCCGCAGATTGTCGGTGAGCGACGCCGTCAGCTGCGAGCTGAAGCTGTCTTTCTGGTATTTGGCGGTATAGCTCGCGACCACCGGATAGTAGGTGACCGGCGATGAAAAGCTGCTGCTGCTGTCGCCGCTGTTCAGCCCGACCGTCTCGCCGAAGCTCTTGTAATCGACGCCGACCGACAATGTGTGAAAGAGATTCGGCGCGCTCGGCAGCGTGATCACCGCACGACCGCCGACGATCTGGCCCGGACCAACGACGTCCAGGCCGCCAACGGCCGCCACGTTGCTCTGGGAGTCGACGCCGTAGGCGAGAAAGCTCAGCCAGTCGATATCCGGCAGCCGCGCCAAATACGACCCGGAATACACGATCGCATCCGATGGCCGCTCCGGCGCCACCTGGTAGGTGAACGTGAGCGAATGTCCAAGCTGCCAGAGATTGTCGTAGTCGACGCTCGTCGTGAACCGCAATGGCGTGGTGTTCGGACTCTGCCGATCATTGAGTTCCACGCTGCCGTGCAGCGGCACCGTATCGTCGACATTGAGATCGACATCCACCGTGCCGGGAGTGACGCCGGCCCGCAGCGTCGGCGTCACCTTGCGGTCCGGCCACTGGTTGAGCGAGACGATGTCCTTGGTCACGTCATTAAAGTTGGGGACCGTCCCTTCCGCCAGCGCCGAGGCTTTGCGCTTGATCTGATTGACATCGAAATAGCGCGAGTTCTTGACCCGCAAGCGGCCCACCTTCAGCTCGGTGACCTGGAGAACGACCACGTGGTTGTTGACGTTCTGCGCCGGAACCGAAACGCTGACGGTCTGATAGCCCTTGTCGTGATAGGCTTTCTCCAACGCCGCCCGCGCCTTCTCGACATCCTCGGCGGTCTTGTTCGGACCAAGGAACGGATAGATCGCAGCCTCAAGCTCAAGCTGCGTCAGCAGCGTCTCCCCCCGCACCGCAAAGTCGTCGATCTCGAAATGCGGCAGCGGCCCCTTCGGCTTCGGCGCAACGGCGCCTGGCTTCGCCGGCGTCCCGCCCTGCGCGCCCGCCGCCCCACTCGCGGCCGCCGGCGCTCCGGCACCGGACGCCTGGTTCGCCGCCAAAACCGGACTCGCCATCATCGTCATGCCGCCGCCCACCAGCAACAACAGCGCCGTGCACAAACAACACGCGCCCCGCGCCGTCGACCGACGTCGGCAATCCTCATCAGCAATTGCACCGCGCACCAGTCCCCACCTGCCCTGAATCAGCAGCGAAACCCCGCGATTGTCTCGCGGATGCCACAGCCCCTTGTTCGATAGACGACTGAGCCCGGCCTGGACTGAATCAAAAAAAGAAGGAAAGCGATAATTCTGGTCAGGCGCAGCAAGACAGCGGATCGGGAAGGACGACGCTCGGGCGGGCTGCGGTTACCGGCGAACGGCCGCAGTCGCTGTGCTTAACTCAGCAGCACGAGTCCGCCCGGCAAGTAACGAACAGAAGCATCAAACAGGGTATGAGCTTGCCCAAGGAAATCGTCGAGATGGTTGAGGTAGAATGTGCCGGTAATTCTGCGGCGCCCCAGCGTGGAATTCATGATCACGATCTGGCCGGGGCGATAACGGTTGATCTCGTCGACCACACGGCTCATCGGCCAGTCGTGAACGATCAAAAGACCGTTCTGCCACGCGGTAGCCCGAACCGGATCCACAGGCGTCAGCGCGGTTAAGCCTCCACTGGCGGAATATGATACCTGCTGTTCTTTGGCAACACGAATGGTCCGGCCGCCGAGCCCCACGTCGACGGCGCCATCGATGCAGCTGACCGTAACCTTGCCATCGAGACACCGGACTTGGAAATCGGCCTGGAGCGCTGTTATGCGTCCATTGCCTGCGTCCACGACAAGCGGAGCCAACCCGTCGCGCGTGGCGGAAATGGCTGCCTCGCCGGAGATAACCTCAATGCGAGGAGCATTCTTGATCGAGCGCACGGCGATGCTCGTCTCGGTGTTGAGCTCGAGTGAGACATTGTTCAACAGCGCGACTTTGCGCTGCTCGCCTTTGGCGGTTCGATAATCCGCTGTCAGTTCGGCGAAAGACGGCCACATCCCCAATGGGGGGCGGGCAATCGCATAGGCAGCGGCAACAGAGGCGGCGATGGCACTGCCGCCGATGATGGCGCGACGGCTGACAATTCTCCGGACGGTCGTGCGGCGCGATCCTGGTGATTGAGCCCCCTCGGGGTCGTCGGCAAGTCTCCGCGTCGCGTCGCCGAAGGTGCGCCAAAGCCTCACAGCATCCTGAAATGCGGCTTCGTGTTCGTCATCCCTTTGACGCCACTGGGCGATTGCTTCAGCATCATCCGAGGTCGCCGCGCCGGAATGCAGGCGAATGACCCATGCCAGCGCCTCGCGCAGTAGCGGGTCAAGTTCAGAAGGGATATCGTCAGGTGCAGTCAAGAGCCAATCGCTTGTTTGGCACCCTCGCCAAGGATCAGTAGCAGTGGGGCTACGCAATATTTCCCTTGTATAGACGATTCACCGCGGCCAAGACTGAAATCAAAGTCGGTTGACCACGCTTTTCCCAAAGCATCTGGTAAATTGCCGGATGGATGCCTCGGCGGTCCTGAAGCCCGCCTCTGCGGGCCCAGCGCGCAAGAGGTGTGGGGCTCACGGTCATTCGCCAGGAATGAGCGGCGCCGACCGCCATCGTCAACAGCTCAACAGGTACTGATCGGGCCTATTCCACCCGCTCTTGCTTGGGACGGGGACCAAACCTCCGCACGACCTTGCGCCCGAGACGCCGGCTCAGATGTTCAATGGCATGCTGGAGATCGAATTCGACGGTGCGCGCATTGATGCCGAAGCGCGCCGCGATCTCACTGTGGGGGATCTGCTCGACGTGGGCGGCGATAAACACCTCCCGCCGACGCTCCGGTAATTCGGAAAGAGCCTTGTCCAATTCCTTGAGCTCAAAACGAGATTCGGTAATTGCGGAGGGATCCGGACCATCGTCAGGAATAGCGCAAATGACGGCGATTTCGGCAGAGCTCAGCAGTCGACTATCGCGTTTGCGCTTATCTTTGGCGACATTGATGGCGGTACGGAAGAGGTAATCTGTCGGACTGCGGACGGATACTGCGTCGGAAACCTGCTCGACGCGCAAAAATGTCTCGTGCAAGGCTTCGCGAGCAAGGTCGGACGAACCAAGACAGCGAGTGAGGCGGCGCGCCAAGCTCTCGTAATCATTCGAGAGCGCCGCACGCAACGCCTTTGAATTTGAATCTGACACTGACAGCCAGCCCTGATGCTGTCGTCCAGCATTCTGGATCGACAGAGTGATAACATCGTCTATCGATGGCAAATGACAAGCCGGTGACGTTGAAAAGAGCGATTCAGCGCATCCGCTGCGACCTCTGAGTGACTGTTACGGAAGCGCAAACGCCACCGGAATGAGGATGTTGAGTTTGCCGGGCAAATCAAAGGGAATTCGTGGCAAGGGTTGCGCTCTCTGGACCGTGTCTATCGCTGCGGTATCTAAAATATCGGAGCCAGAACTGGTTTCGACCGATATGTCCGTCACTGTACCGTCGCGGCGCATGGTGAACATAAGCTGAACCGTGCCTTGAATGCGATCGCGGCGAGCCTCATCGGGATAATAGCGGAAGCGGGCGATATGGCGCAGAAGTGTTTGTTGGAACGATGCCGCCAATTGGCTCGCGCGCAGGCGTACCGGCGGTCCGGTAGATGTTGGTACTGATGGTGTCGTGGCGGTCGATGATGGGTTCGGCTCGATAGATGCTGACTGTGCCTCTGTCGGGATTAAACGGTTGGGATCCTCGACGAGAGGTGTGGGTTGCCGGATTGAGGCCGCGGGACTGGGCGGGGCCAACGTTGTGCGCGCCGGCGCAACCTGTTGCGGCGAATTGATTAAATGCACTTCCACGACGGTGTCGGTGGTTGATGACGCCGTTCCCACAGGAACGTGGCGAAGCCAATACACTCCAGCCGCCAGCAGGAACGGCACGAGCACCGAGACCAGCACCAGCCATCGAACCTGCAACGCCGGTGACACGGCATGCCAGTCGGTCTCCGGCGCACGATCCGCGATGATCTTTTGGCGAGGCTGGCCCGGCATGACTTTGCCAACTCTCAGAGCGAACTGATCGAA
>JASHVN010000702.1 GCA_030044555.1 Xanthobacteraceae bacterium
TCGGCGATCACCAGACCGAGACGCACGCGGCGCTCGGCAATGGCGCGGTAGTCCTCGCGCGCCTTCTCCTCGGTGGTTCCTTCGTCGGCGAACGTGCGGCCCTGCTGCTTGAGATCGTTTTCGATCGTGGACCAGACGTTATTGAATTCCTGCTCCACCAAGCTCGGCGGCGGGTCGAATTTGTGGAGCGCGTCAAGTTGATCGAGCAGCGCCCGCTTGATCTTTTGCCGCGATGCCGAGGCATGCTCGCGCTGAATGCGCTCGCGCAACGCATCGCGCAGCTTGGCAAGCGAATCAAAGCCGATGGTCTTGGCAAATTCGTCGTCGAGGGTCACCGCGCCGGGCGCTTCAACGGTCTTCACCGTCACGGCAAACGTCACGTCCTTGCCGGCGAGATTGGCCGCCGGATAGGTGTCGGGAAACTTGGTCTCGAACGTCCGGCTCTCGCCGGCCTTGGCGCCGATGAGATTATCCTCGAACCCAGGGAGAAATTGCCCGGAGCCCAAAAGCACGGGCACGTCTTCGGCAGAGCCGCCGTCGAACGGCTGGCCTTCGAGCGTGCCCTGGAACGAAATCGTCGCCCGATCGCCCTTTTCGGCGCCTTCGGCCTTCGCTTGGAACGGCCGGCTTTGCTCGGCAAGGGCGTTGAGCGCCTCGTCCACCTCGGCGTCGGTAACCTCGGCGACCAGCCGCTCGATCTTGATGGTCTTGAAATCGGCCAGCGCGATCGGCGGAACGATCTCCATCTCGACCGTGTAGGCGAGATCGGATTTGCCGGCGATCACCTGCTCAACGGTGCCCTCTTCGGAAGGCAGAACCACTTTGGGCTCGGTCGCAAGCTTAAAGCCGTGCTCGTTGACGATCTTGTCATTGGCCTCGCGGACGGCGTTCTCGATGACCTCCGCCATGGCGGACTTGCCGTAAATCCGCTTCAGGTGCGCAACGGGCACCTTCCCCGGCCGGAAGCCGCGCAACTGCACCCGCCCTTTGAGTTCGTCGAGCCGCTCGTTCACGCGCGCCTCGAGATCGGTGGCCGGAAAGACCACCCGATATTCCCGCTTAAGACCCGTAGCGGCCGTCTCGGTCACCTGCATCGCAACTACTCTTCATGGCGCAAGAATGAGCGCTTCCCCGCGTGTTTTTGCCAGAAATCCCGCCCTGCTGGTGCGGGCGGAGGGGCTCGAACCCCCACGACTTGCGTCACGGGAACCTAAATCCCGCGCGTCTACCAATTCCGCCACGCCCGCAACACGCAAGGCGGCCCGGCGGCGCGGCTTATATCATGCAGCTTGTGCTGAACACTATAAAAATAGCCGTTGAGAACAGGTTTGCAACGGCATCGCGGGGAGGAGGTCCCGATCAGCCGAGCAGTGCGCCATAGACCCGCGGCAGCGCCTCCGGCAAATCCTCTGAGATCAGGCCCGGGCCCGCGGCGGTCGCGGCCGCACCGTGGAGCCATACCGCGGCAGAGGCTGCCTCGAAGGCCGGCATGCCCTGCGCCAAGAGGCCCGCCGCGATCCCGGTCAGCACGTCGCCGGCGCCGGCGGTGGCCAAGTAGGCTGGCGCATTGGCCGCGATGCTGGCGCGGCCGTCCGCCGCCGCAACCACCGTATCGCCGCCTTTGATCAGCACGGTCGCCCCAATCATGGCAGCCGCCAGCCGCGCTCTCTCAAGCTTAGATCCGGCCTTGGTACGTTCGTCCAAGGCCCAGAAAAAGCGCGAAAACTCCCCTTCATGCGGGGTGAGGATGGTGGTCTGCGCAGCCCGTACGGCAATCGCCTTGGCGAGACGCTGCGGGTTCCCGGCAAAGCTCGTTATGGCATCAGCGTCCAGCACCACGGCGCGATCGCCCAATAGTGCCGCCAGCACCAATTCGCAGGTCCCCTCGCCCACGCCTGCCCCGGGGCCGATCGCAAGCGCATTGAGACGGCGATCGGCAAGGAACGCCGAAAGCTCGCGAGTGCCGTCGACCGGCCTCACCATGACCGCGAGGCTTGCCGCAGCGTTGACCGCAAGCGCCTCGCGCGGGCTCGCAATGGTGACGAGACCGGCGCCGGCGCGCAACGCGGCCCGCGCGGCGAGCCGCGCCGCGCCCGTCGACCATGACGGCCCGGACACCACAATGGCGTGACCGCGATCGTATTTGTGCCCGGTCGTCCGCGGCACTGGAAACGACGAACGCCAGAGCTCGGGGGTATTTTCGAACGTCTTTGCGCCGATCCGCTGCAAGACCGAAGCCGGAATGCCGATGTCGGCGACAGAAATCATGCCGCAGTGAAGCCGGCCGGGCAGAAGCAGATGACCGGGCTTCTTGCGAAAGAAGGTCACCGTCCGGGCGGCCTTGACGGCGGCGCCCATCACAGCTCCCGAACTGCCATTAATGCCGCTCGGCAAATCGACCGCCACAACGGGCGCCGGGCCGGCGTTCATCGCTTCAATCATCGTGCGCGCCGGCCCCTCGACGGGACGATCGAGTCCGGCGCCAAAGAGCGCGTCGACGACGACTTGGAAACCGGCCAGAGCGCCAGGCGTAGCGGCCGCAACCGGCCCCTTCCACCTGCCGGCCGCAAGCGCCGCATCGCCCTTGAGCCGGCCGGCCTCCCCGAGCAGGAACACCTGCACGGAGTAACCTCGCTCGGCGAGGAGCCGCGCCGTGACAAAACCGTCGCCGCCGTTATTGCCCGGTCCGGCGACGACGGCGATCCGGCTGCCTATCGCGTAGCGGGCGGCGATCGCATCGGCAACGGCGCCTCCCGCGCGCTCCATAAGCGCGATGCCAGGGACGCCGCCGGCGATCGTCAGCCGATCGGCCTCGGCCATTTCTGCCGTACTCAGAAGATCAATCATCGCCACCTTGGAAGATCCACCTGGAAGATAATGAAAGCGGCACACAACGCATAAACGCGAGCACGTGACTTTTGCAGAGCCGCCGCTATTGACGAGATAATAGGCACTATGCCTATTTCGACGGCGACGGCCCTCTGGCGACTTTGGAAGCGGGGCCGTACAAAGCCCGCAGCGCTTTGATCTGACTAGGCTATTCGGACCGTTCTGGCCTTGGCACGGGACCTGCTAACCAGCGGACGGTTCCGAGTGTCATTGCCCGCCTTGGAGCCGGGAGACGAAACGCGATGAAAAAGATAGAGGCGATCATCAAGCCATTCAAACTTGATGAGGTTAAGGAGGCGCTCCAGGAAGTGGGTCTGCAAGGGATCACCGTCACCGAAGCCAAGGGGTTCGGGCGGCAAAAGGGGCACACCGAACTCTATCGCGGCGCCGAGTACGTGGTCGATTTTCTCCCCAAGGTGAAGATTGAGATCGTGCTGGGCGACGACATGGTCGAGAAGGCCGTCGAAGCGATCCGCCGTGCCGCCCAGACAGGGCGGATCGGGGACGGCAAAATTTTCGTTTCGAGTATCGAGGAGGCCATCCGGATCAGGACGGGCGAATCCGGACTTGACGCTATTTGAAAAGCCAACCTGCGCTCGCTCGGCCGATCATTGAACGCGCCGCCGAGGTCATCTTACCACCAGCATCACGAAAGGTACGCATGCCATGACGACGCCGAAAGATGTCATGAAATTGATCAAGGACAGCGACGTGAAATACGTCGACTTCCGCTTCACCGATCCGCGCGGCAAGTGGCAGCACGTCACTTTCGACGTCACCATGATCGAGGACGACACGTTCGCCGAGGGGATGATGTTCGACGGTTCATCGATCGCGGGCTGGAAGGCGATCAATGAATCCGACATGTGCCTGATGCCGGACCCGTCCTCGGCCTGCATCGATCCGTTCTTCGCCGAGACGACCCTTGTGCTCGTATGCGATGTGCTGGAGCCGACCACCGGCGAACCGTATAACCGCGATCCTCGCGGCATCGCCAGGCGCGCCGAAGGCATGGTCAAGTCGCTGGGCGTCGGCGACACCGTCTATTTCGGCCCCGAAGCCGAGTTCTTCGTGTTCGACGACGTGAAATACAAGGCGGAGCCGTACAACACCGGCTTCAAGCTCGATTCCGTGGAATTCCCGACGAATTCAGACACCGACTACGAAGGCGGCAATCTCGGCCATCGGGTGTGGACCAAGAAGGGCTATTTCCCGGTGCCGCCGCAGGATTCGGTCCAGGACATGCGGTCGGAAATGCTCGCCGCCATGGCGCGCATGGGCGTGAAAGTCGAGAAACATCACCACGAAGTGGCCTCGGCGCAGCACGAGCTCGGGATGAAGTTCTCGCCGCTGACGGTGATGGCGGATCAGATGCAGATCTACAAATACTGCATCCAACAGGTCGCCCAGGTTTACGGCAAGACCGCAACCTTCATGCCGAAGCCGATTTACGGCGATAACGGTTCGGGCATGCACTGCCACCAGTCGATCTGGAAAGGCGACAAGCCGGTATTCGCCGGCAACAAATATGCCGACCTGTCGGAAACGTGCCTGTCCTACATCGCCGGCATCATCAAACACGCCAAGGCGATCAACGCCTTCACCAATCCGACGACAAACTCGTACAAGCGTTTGGTGCCTGGCTTCGAAGCGCCGGTTCTGCTCGCCTATTCGGCGCGCAACCGCTCGGCTTCCTGTCGCATTCCCTATACGACCAACCCGAAAGCCAAGCGCGTCGAAGTGCGCTTCCCCGACCCGCTTGCCAATCCCTATCTGGCGTTCTCCGCCATGCTGATGGCGGGCCTCGACGGCATCAAGAACAAGCTCGATCCGGGCGAGGCGATCGACAAGGATCTCTACGATCTGCCGCCGCAGGAGCTAAAGAAGATTCCGACCGTTTGCGGCTCGTTGCGTCAGGCCATCGAGGAGCTCAACAAGGATCGCGCCTTCCTCACGGCGGGCGGCGTCTTCGATGACGATTTCATCGACGCCTATATCGATCTGAAAATGAGCGAAATCATCCGGTTCGAGCACACGCCGCATCCGGTCGAATTCGAAATGTACTACTCGGCCTAGCGTCTGCGTCTCCTCCCTGCATTGCACGAGCGATGCGAACTTTCGGGCGCCGTTTCCACGGCGCCTTTTTTTACAGGAAGAGCGCTGCAGCCGGTGTGCCGGACCGTAGACTGATAAGCGCGCAGCCACAGCCACAGCCGCAACGGGGCGAGCTGGACCATAGCGAGAAAATTGGCGGCGAGCGTGCCTATAAACGGTCCTTGGCGACGTTCTGCGATCCGTTGGCAAAACCGCAAGATCGGTCGAGCGCGTCATGTCTGTGTGCGCTCAGTTGGCGTTGCCACGGAGCACAGAACGATGAAGGCGGCGCTTCAAAACTACCATGCCCGGATGCAGCGGGTGCTGGATCACATAGACCGGCATCTGGACGACGATCTGGACCTGGACGCGCTGAGCAGCGTCGCAGCCTACTCGAAATATCATTTCCACCGGCAGTTCACGGCGACCTTCGGGCTGTCCGTGCATCGCTATGTCCAGCTCGCCCGCATGAAGCGCGCTTCATACCGGCTGGCCTACGGGGATGCCCAAAGCGTCACCGACATAGCGATGGATGCCGGTTACGATACACCTGACGCTTT
>JASHVN010000703.1 GCA_030044555.1 Xanthobacteraceae bacterium
CTCACCGCAAGCTTCAACCGCTACAGCAGCGCCGTGCGTTCGGCGATCGTCGGCATAGAGACGGTAAGCGGCATGGACGGAAGCGGCGCCGCCGAGCTCAACGAATATGCCGATCAAGTAGAGGATTTCGAGCACCAGATCTACGAGCGCCGGCGCTGGATGTCCGACATCATGCATGACAATGCGATGGCCATCGCCCAGCGTCAGGCTGAGCAGATCAATCGGCTGACGCTGGTTTCGCTGATCTTCCTGCCGGTGACGGCGCTGAGCGGTTTCTTCGGCATGAACTTCAACTGGATGACCAGTCACCTTGGCGGCAAGGAAGCGTTCCTGGTGTTCGGCGTGCTGTTGCCGGTGGTCAGCGTGATCCTGTCGATCGCCTGGTTCCGTCATCGCGGCCTGATTTATTTCAAGGCGCGCCGCAAGAAACCGGCGGCGGCGACGTTCAGCCTTGACGAACCGATGGCGCGCCAACAACTCAAGGACACGGGCGCGCCAGGGCTCGAGGCGCCGGCGCCGCGTCTACAAACTAAAAATCTCTGATCGGGGACCAGCATGCCTTTTTTCTCGCGGCTCATCGACGGTTACCGTTCTTTCGCCGAGACACGGCTCCCGGTTGAGCGCAACCGCTACCAAAAACTTGCCGAGACCGGGCAACAGCCCGAGGTCATGGTGATCTGCTGCTGCGACTCGCGCGTGTCGCCTGAAGTTATTTTCGATGCCCATCCCGGCGAACTTTTTGTCGTCCGCAACATCGCCAACCTGGTGCCGCCGTATTCGCCGACCGGCTTCACGCACGGCGTCTCGGCCGCGCTCGAATTTGCCGTTCAAATTCTCAAGGTCAAATACATCGTCGTGATGGGCCACTCGCATTGCGGCGGCGTGCGCGCTTTTGTCGAGCATCGCGATCGGCCAGATCCCGGCGATTTCATCGACAATTGGATGGCGTTGATTGCGCCGGCTGCCAAATCGCTGGGCGATGGCAGCGGTCTGAGCCAGACCGATTATCTGGGCCGGCTCGAACGAGCCTCCGTCGTTGCCACTTTGGACAATTTGAAATCGTTTCCGTGGATCAAAAGCCGCACCGATGACCGGACGCTGCAACTGCTCGGTGCGTATTTCGATGTCGCCAACGGCGCGCTCGAAGTTTACGATCCGGCCGCGGGTGTATTCGGGCCGGTGGCCGCGCAACCCGCGGCGGCGAAATAGCCTCAAGCGTCCAGCGGCTCGCCGTGCTCGTTGCGGTGGCGCGCGGAAAGCGACAGGACCCCGCCGCAATGCGGGCAGGTGGCCGGCAGCCCTGCGCCGTCGTCATGGTGCTCGCCGTGACTCCGGACCTTTTTCCCATGCGCGACCTCGACTTTGGGGGGGTGGGGGTGTTGCTCGCGATAAATCTTCAATTGGTCGAGAAAGCCCACCGTGATCAGGCCGGAAAACAGCGCCAGCGTTCCGATCCCCACGATCGACACCGCGCCGCCAACAATCCGGCCCGCGACCGTCACCGGCACCATGTCGCCATAACCCACCGTGGTCAGCGTCTCGATCGCCCACCACATCGCCGCCGGTATGGAGGAAAAGACGCCGGGCTGCTCGCTGTTTTCGAGCATGTACATCAGCGAACCGGCAATCACCACGGTCAGCAGCAGCACGAACAGCAGCGCGGCGACTGAGCGGGCTTCCTCGCGCAACACGGCGAACAGCAAACCGAACGTGGTCGAGTGCCGAACAAGTTTCAGGAGCCGCACCAGGCGAAGGAGCCGCAACACCCTCAAATCGGCGGCGCCGAGAAAGCCGAGGATGGCCGGCAGCACCGCCGCCAGATCGACCAGGGCAAAGAAACTCCGCACATAGCGGAGCCGGCCCCACAGCGGATCGCAATAGTCGGACGCGTGAAAGTCGACCGACGCCCAGACTCGCAAGACATATTCCACTGCGAAGGTTGCCGTCGCCACCTGTTCGAATGCATCGAATGCCGGCGCAAAACGCAGCCTGATCGGCTCGACGGATTCGAGAATGACGCACGACACGTTGGCGACGATGAGGAGCGTCAGCGCCAGATTGAACGCCTGCGTCACCGGATTGTGCGGGTCTTCGTCCTCGAAGACGGTCGCGAGTTGCCGGCGCAATGAGACGCGAGGCGTGTCAGGCATCTTTCGGCTTTCGCTGACCCGGGCAGACAGCCTAAAGGCGCCATATGAACGATTTTTGATGGGGCGAACGCCGCCGCCGACAGGCGCGTGCCGCTAAAGCGCGACGATTTGAGGATGAATCATCATCGCGCTTTAGCTCTTTGTTTGCGCATGATCTTTTCGGAAAACCGCTCCACACTTTTCCGGATCATGCGCTGGTGTCAGCCGGACGCCGGCACCGCGTTGGCTGGCGCCGGCAGCAACAGCGTGGGCCCCTTGGCCGCCTCCTTTATCGGCTTCCTGGGCGAACCGTAATAGTCCCAGAGCTTCTCGTGGCCGAGATAGACAAAGGGACCGATCACGAAGGCGAAGGCTGACAGGCCAATGGCTGTCGCGACATCTCCGACCACGACGTAGATGGTGGTGAAGTCCATGATCGTTGCGAAGGTGCGGAAGGTGATGGTCTTGGCCACCGCCCGGCTCATCGTCAATCGCCGGCCACCGGCAGGCGATCCGTCAGCGTCCGGCCGCAGCGACAGCGGCACGTGAACGTCGAGCGCGGAGTCCTCGGAAGGTCCAAAGTAATTCCAAGCCGCTTCGTGACCCAGATAATACAGCGGTCCCACGATCAAGTTGAACGTCGACAGGCCGGCAGCCGTCGTCAGTTCGCCGAGCACCACGTAGTTGCTGGTGAAGTCCAGCGTGGTGACCAGAACGCGAAACGTAACGGTCTTGGCGACGGCCTGTTTGATCCCAAGCTTGGAAAAGTAAGCGAGCGGCCCGGCCCCGTTGGGCTCGATCTGCGCGTCATCGGCGGGCTTGGTCTGACGGCGGGCATTGGCCTTGACATTGGCCTTGGGCGATGGCCGGGGGCGCCGCCGCAAGCTGGGCAGATATTTGGGCGCCAATACCGCGGCGCCGCCGATCACCAGGCCCGGGATCAAAGCCGTCTCCAACAGGGCGGCGCCGGCGATGACCGTCAGTCCCGCTGCCAGAAAGGTTTTCATGGTGTTGTCTCCACTTTGGCGGGCGACGGATCGCGCACGCGCATCTCAGAAAGCCGGTATCCACTTCGAGGCGACGAAAATGAGCAGGCCAACGAGGCCGCCGACGAGAGTCCCGTTGATGCGAATGAACTGCAGATCCTTGCCGACCTGCAATTCCACGCGTTCAACCAAAGTGGTGCTGTCCCAGTTCCGCACCACGCGCTCGATGTAGTGGCCGATCTCAAAACGGTAGGACAGCAGCAGCCGCCGCGCGGAGGCCCGTATGCGGCGATTGATCTGCGCCTGGCGCTCGGGGTCCTCCGCGAGCCACCGGCCGAGACCCAGCAGCAGATCTTCCATCGAATGGGCGATGGCGTCGGCATGGGTGGGAATTCCCCATTGCAGCCCGCTCTCCAATTCGCTCCAGAAATATTTTGCCTGTTCGGCGAACAGCGGGTTGGCCAGAAACTCCGCCTTGACGGCTTCGCCCTGGGCATACAATTGCGGGTCCTTCGCCAGTTGCGTGATGAGCTGCTTGACCGTCTGCTGCAGCTCGACGCGCCAGGGATGCTTGGGGTTGCGCATCTCGGTGAGCGACGACAGCATCCCGCTCATCACCTTGTCGGCGATCATCTTGTCGACCCATTTCGGGATCCAGCGCGAGGATTGCTCGGCGATCTTGCGGGTGAAATAATCCTTGTTGGCGGCAAGGTAGCCCTGTGAATACTCGATGGCCTGCGCGATGAGCGCCTCCGCCCGGCCCTGCGCCCAGATGATCTCAAGCACTTTCGATGCCGTCGGCGCCGCCGGAATTGTCGTCACCGCCTGCTGCGCCAGCTTCCCCAAGCTCTCGCCGATCTGGGCGCGGGGCAGGGCGTCGATGACCTTCGGCAGCACCAGTGCAAGGTATCTTGCCAGACGCCGCGCGTTGTCCGGCTCGCGCAGCCATTGCGCGGCCGAACCCACGACATCGACGCGCGCCAATCGCTCGTTGATCACCGGCGCGGTGAGGAAATTGTTGGTCATAAAACGGCTCAACGCGCCGCCGATGCGTTCCTTGTTGTTGGGAACGATGGCGGTGTGGGGGATCGGCAGTCCCAACGGATGGCGGAACAGCGCCACGACCGCGAACCAATCCGCACAGGCACCGACCATTCCGGCTTCGGCGAAGGCGCGCAGATAAGGCAGCCATGCCCAGTCGTGTTTTATTTCGATCGTGGCGACGAAGATCAAGGCCATCAAGCAAAGAAGCAGCGTCGCCACCGTCCGCATTCGCCGCAGCCCCCGCCGCAGCATGGCGATGCGCTCCTCCCGCGTTTGCGCGGCCGCTGGTGCGCTGCCGGCGGCGCCGGCCGGATTTTCCGTCGGCGCTTGCGCTGTCATGCCGGGCGCGCTCGATGGTGCTGCGACCGCCATGGGATCAGCCTCTGCGCAGGCGGCGCCGCGCCCGTTCGCGCGAGGCGTGTTCGTCATAGAGCCGGCGCACGACGCTCGAGCCGTACTCGCGTTCCAGGCGCCGGATGGCGAAATGGCCGTGCGCCACGCGCTGAAAATGGTTCATGAAAATGAGGTTGACCGTGGCGCCGCCGACCGCGCCAAGCACGGGCAGGGCGCTGGCGGCCGATCGCTCCGAAACGACCAGGCCAAATCGTGTGGCGACTTCCGTCACCAGGCCGCCGACCGCCGGTGCCGTCAAATTCGCCGCGCCGCGTTCGATAAAAAGCTGACTCGCTTCCATCGTGAGCCTGCTCAGGAGAGCCCGCGACGCATAATAGCCGAAATCGACGCGGCTTCCTGCGCGCGGCGCGCCGAGCGCAAAGACTTCGACGCAGGCAAGCCTCGCTTCCAGCGTCGACAAATCCTCGCCGTGGTGCCGCGCGATCTCGGCGATCGCCCGCAGCATCAGGGTGGTGGTGACGGGCAACTCGATCGGCAGCGCTGCCAGGCCGAAAAAGCCGCTGACGCCGCCGCTGATGCCGGCCAGGACCGAGGCTGCCCGTCGCGCCGGCGGCGCCTTCGATTGCGGCTCGATCGATGAAATGGCCACCTTGAGACAGTTGAGAATGGCCTTTTCCACGACCCTGTTGATGCTTCGGTTGGCTGCCCGCGGAATCAGCCGCATCACGCGTTCGATCGGCTTTCCGGCGTAATCAGCAAGCTGCGCGGCGAAGTCCTGATTCTCGAGATCGCGGATTGCGCGTTGCAGCGCTTCTTGATGGGGCGGTTGGAGAGTAAGCGCAGGCTCAGCCGGCATCATTGATAGCGCAGCAGCGGACGAATGCCGTTGAGGCTGGCGAGAATTGCCGAGCCGTTGCTGATCAGCGCGGTGACCTCCGGCACGACAAGCCCTCCCGGCACCGCCAGCCCGAGCGCGAGCGTATTGAGCCCGGCGACGATTGCATAGTTTTGATAGATCAGGCGCACGGCACTGCGCGAGATCTCAACCGCTTTGACGAGCTTCCACAGGGAGTCTTCCATCAGCACGACGTCGGCGGACTCGCGCGCCACCTCGGCGCCGTGCTTCATGGCGATGCCCACATCGGCAAAGCTCAGCGCCGGCGAATCATTGATGCCATCGCCGACCATGGCGACCCTGTGGCCGTTGCGCTGAAATTGCTGAATGACATCGGCCTTGTCGGCCGGGAGCATCTCAGCGAACTGGCGCGTGAGGCCGAGCCGTCTGCCGACGGCGCGGGCCACGACCGCGTTGTCGCCGGTGAGCATCACCGTGTTTTTGATGCCGAGACGGTGCAGGCGCGTGATCACCTCCCGGCTTTCCGGCCGGACGCGGTCGGCGAATGGCACCAGGCCCGCCAGCGCTCCATCGACGGCGACGTAGAGGCAGGAATAGCCCTGCTCGTCGAGCCCGGCGCGATCGGAGACGGCCGCACCCACGTTGATGCCGCTTTGGCGCATGAAGCGCTCGCTGCCGACATGCAGATAGTAGCCGTTGACCTGTCCTTCGACGCCGAGGCCGATGCGGTATTTGGTCTCCTCGCAATAGGGCACATTGGCGCCGAGCTCTTGCGCCTTAACGCGCAGCGCGTTGGCGACCGGATGCGAAAGCTTGGTTTCCGCCGCCGCCGCCAGGCCGAGCAGGTGCCGGTCGGTGATGCCGCGCTCGTAACTGATGACGTCGATCACTTCCGGCGAGCCATGGGTCAGCGTGCCGGTCTTGTCGAAGATGATGGTGTCGACCTCGGTCAGCTTCTCCATATGCGCGCCGCTCTTGATGATGATGCCGGCGCGGGCGGCGTGCGTCATCGACGCGAGCACCGCGGTCGGGGCAGCGACGCGAATGCCGGTGCCGTAATCGACGATCACGAGCGACAGGAAGCGATTAAAATCTCCGGTGAGTGCCGCCGTCCCGCTCGCCACCGCCAGCGTCGGCAGGACCAGCCGGTCGGCGAGCTTTTCGGCATGATTTTGCATGCGCGTATCGCCGATCGGCGCGGACTCCACCAATTGCGCGATCTGGCCTGCCGTGGTCGCGGTGCCGACGCGAATGGCGCGGATGGTGAGCTGCCCGTCGCGGATGACGGTGGCGGCGAACACCGGTTCGCCCTTGCCGCGCATCACCGGCAGACCTTCGCCGGTAATCGTCTTCTGGTCGATCATCGCCTGGCCATCGATGATCTCGCCGTCCACCGGGATCATTTCCCCCGGATAGACGACCACCTCGTCGCCAATGGCGAGCTGCATGGCCGGGATGGAGGTGACCACGCCGTCGCGAATGACCCAGGCGGTCTTGGACTGGAACTCCAGCAATTCGCTCATCGCCTTGCGCTGGCCAGCCGCGGTGAGATCGCGGATCCAATCGCCGAGCTTGATCAGCCAGGTCACGATGGCGCCGGCCATCGGATTGCCCTGCAGCAGCGATGCGGTGATGGCGAGCGCGTCGAGAAAATCGATGTTGAGGCGGCCTTCGCGCCGCCACACCCGCCAGGCGCGCAACGCAATCGGATAGCCGTTCCACAACATCAACGGCGTG
>JASHVN010000109.1 GCA_030044555.1 Xanthobacteraceae bacterium
ATGGGCACGGCATCGGCCGAAAAGATCGACAACCCACCACGCTGTGAGGCAGTTGGCATGTTGGGTTGGCTTTGTGTCCAGGGGGCGAGCGGTGCCAAGACGTGGTATGCGCCGTTCTGCGATAGCAACAAAATTCAAACGCTCGGGCGCGCGAGCAAGAGCGCGATGCAGGGCGAATTTACGTTCGACCCAAGCGCTACCCCGGAACAACGTGAATATATCGAACATTGGCGCGCTTTGGCTGCGCATTGTATGCAATCGCCTGATAATAGCTGCAATGAGAGTTGGAAACTGCCATGCGCGCCGACATGCGACGGCCTGGCATGTACCCCGAGTTCTTAAGAACGGGCAGCATTTGTTGCGGCATACGTCCTGGACGCGCCAGTCCTTCCAGAACCCGCTGAACCGATCCGGTGCGAGCGCAGTATGCGCGTCGTGTTTTGGATGTTACGATGGCCGAGCCACGCCTGAAGCGCCCGCGTATCGATGCGGTCACTCGCCAGCTTAAAACCTGCAATCTGCTGCGCCAAGGGTTCCTGCTAAAAAGGCTTGAATCGCAGCCGGGCGTTCCCGAAGCGGGGCTGACTTTTTTGCAGCCGCTGAATTTACCGGCCAAGCGCTGGTACGGGCGGCGGCGCGGCGCTCCAGCCACCGAATGCAACTAGACAAAAAGTAACGCCGCCGATCGGGATCGAACTGACGACCGCCCGCTCCTATAGCAGGCATATGATCACGCACCATGTGCGGTGGCGCGGGCGTGCAGGCAGAACATCGCGGCGGCAGAATGCGGCAGCGCAGCAGCTGCTGCGCTTGCCAGCCAGTGTCCCGATTCCGAAGTTCGCATGTGCTGGCGGCTGCTTTGATGCGAACTTCGGAATCAAAGGGACACTAGCAATTTAATGATTCTAGTGTGGTTTTTTGGATTTGAAGTTCCTGCTCGAGTTTGCCGCCGGATCTTAGGAACTTCAAATCCACAACACTAGTGGTTTATTGGTGCCGTATTCCGCACGCAATTCTGAGTGCCGGTCTTAGCCGCCATACATTGCTTGTGCGTAGCGTAAGCGCAGTCGCCACTACCCGATCCAGTTGTCAGGCACCAGCGGTGATGCACATGCTGCGCAAATGCATTCGAAGGGATCAATGTGCTCGATGCGACGTATAGAACGCCGGCTGCGGCAAACAGTAATGCTCTCGTCTTGGTCATTTAGGCTCCCCTTACAAATTGTATTGCGATTAACGCCGTCCGAACATTGCAACGCGTGTCGGCTGGCGCGGTTCCGAGCGTGCATCTAATTCCCAGGCGTTCTGAGGCACATTCTGCGCTATACGCAGAATGGCCGTGGGATTGTGCCATGTCGCTTCTGCTCGGCAACCCGCGGGCTGTGTTTGCCAAGTTTAGCGGCCGGTTCCGACGTTTGCAGGAGCGTCGGCCAGCCCACTATCGCTACCGCGCCGAATTGGCGCGTGTCTTTCGCGGAATCGGGACCTATTCTTACTCGCCGAATACTGATCCCGGACTTGCCGGAGACACGGGCGTTTCGGGCCCCTGCGGAACGACGTACCGATATGAAGGGTTGAAGCTCGGCGCCATTGAAGGCGGCGGGCTGGTAATCGGGCCGCCGAACATACCCCGCGTGTGACCAGCGCCACGCACTTGGCTGCGACCGGCGGCGAGGGCGCCGCTCGCGGCGGCCGTTCCGATCATGATTGCGGCCAAGACAACTACAATACTGCGAATGGTCGTGCGCTGCTTGACTTGTGGAAGGAAACGCATCGAGTCGGCCTCTTCCATCAAAAGGTTGTTGTCGCTCGATGGTTAGGTGGTGCAGATCTCCACCCTTGCCAGTAAATTTCGGTTGAAAGAGCCGGGCAATTACCGGAAAATAGTCCTTTCAGAACAACAAGGGCATAACGAAGCGACAACACTGCGCGCATTTGGGCTTGCGCTTGATGCGACGCGATTCAGGTGGACCGCCGCGCACCACTACCCGCGAGCCAACCTCGACGGCTCGTCCTCCCGACCTGCGCGTGGCGGGCGCTTACGCAGGTTTTACGCTCGGAACGTGCCGCAGCTTTGCCCGTTCCAATGCACGCGCGAATTATCTTTCGAGAGGCCGCGGGATGCCCGCTTCGGGCCACGAACGTCGTTTCACCTTCGTCTGCATTATGTCCGTTCTTCGCGTCACTGCGGACATCGATCCGATGGGCAATCCTGCCGGGGCGTTTTGCGAGCAGGAACAAGGGCTGGCCCGGCGTCCGCAATTAGAGAACTGCCTCCGTCGCGGTGCCGTGATCGCGAGGTCGAGAAATTCCTCACAACGATCGCTCCGCGCAGACGCTACAGCGCGCTTGATCCTTTACGGCCCAAAACTGAGTGCCGATTAGCCAGTGCCGCGGCAGCTTTCGGGGTAACGCCGACACTCCTAGGATGATATGACCGCGACTTTCGCAGCAAATATTCCCTCGATTTTAGCTCTCAGGGTTTGCGCGGTGAACGGTTTGACGATGTAGTCATTGACGCCCGCCTTATTTGCTGCAGCCAGGTACTCGCCCTTGGATTCCGTCGTCATCATGATGAACGGCGTCGATTTGGTAGCGGGGTCCTCCCGCATTCGCCGCAGCAGGGTATAGCCCGTCTTCGGCTGCATGTTCCAATCTGAGAGAACGAGGCCGTAGCGTTTGGCGCGCATCTTCTCCCGTGCAGTGCCCCCGTCCAACGCATGGTCAATGTCGGAGAAGCCGATCTGCTGGAGGAACTCGCGGACAATATGAATCATCATACTGGAGTCGTCGACTACAAGCACGGGCATTTTCGGATCGAGAGCCATGGCTCTATTCCTTGGCGAAGGTTAGCACACGGGCTTTCAACGCTATTCAGCGGTTCATCTATGAGAATTTGCGATTAGGAAATCGTAAAGAATTGTACGATGGCCAACCAAGCAGTAAGTTTTTCCGCATGTGTATGAGGAAAGCGTCGGTCCGTTTATATCCGTCGCATCGATGGATTGATGATCTCGGATAGGCTTGGCATCGAATTGACGCATGGATAGGCCCGAAACCGTGGCGCGATTGCTGAACGCGTTCGGTGTGAAGTTCGACAGGCCATTGGGCTCCGGCCAGGAGTCGGACGTGTTCGCCATCGACGATCGGCGCGTACTGCGCCTTTATCGGCGTTCCTCCGACCGGCGACATCTGGCGCGGCTGGCGAACTTCTACACCCGGCTAGACCGCCGTGATGCACCGTTCATCGTTCCGGAAATAATTGAGTTCGGCGAGCGCGAAGGCATCGCCTATGCCGTCGAAACGCGCGTAAGCGGGATCGACTCGGCCAAAGCCCTTGGTCGGCTGGAGGGCGAGAAGCGGTTCCAGGCGATCAGAACCTACGTCGAAGCGGCGACGGCAATCCGGTCCCTGAAATATCCGCAAACGGAGTTCGGCGAGGTCATCGCCGCCAACCCCGTCCGCCGCGAAACCTGGGCCGAGTTCGTCGTCGCCCGTGCCGTCCAGTGTCTGGACGAGCACCGCCATCTCCTTGTTGGCGTGCTTGAGCGTCCGGAACGCGGCATCTCAGCCCTGGAGGCGAGGCTCGTGTCCCGCTCCGCCGCAAGCCCGAGCTTGGTTCATGGCGACTACTTCCCGGAGAATGTCATGCTTGCAAACGATGGCCGCATCTGCGGCGTCATCGACTTCGGCGCACTGACCCTAATCGGCGACGCCGATCTCGATCTCGCCTGCGCGGTTCTCAACCTGACCGGGATGGCGGGGGTGACGCCCGAGGATAGGCGGGTCGCGCTGAAACGGGCTGAGGCCCTTGGGCTGACGAAGGAGACCCTGGACCTCTATGGCCTCTATTACGCTTTCCGCTTCCTCGGCGCACAGCGCGAGAACGATGGCCTGTTCAGATGGTGTATGCGAACCATCCGCGAGGCGTGCGGTTCGGATTAATTGCGAGGAACTCCGTACTCCTGTCATTGGCGCTTAGCCGAGATCGGAAGGCAGACAATCGATGTCGCCTTTTGGTACTTGGCGGACATCGGACAGCGGCGAGCTAATAACCGCTTTGTGCCAGAGAGCTGACGTTGTGCGCCGCGTACTCGTCGCCGGCTGCCCGCATGGAACTATTCAGACCCCCTTTGGCCCGCCGGTTCCTTTCGGGAACTTTTATGCGCGGCCTTGTCGCAGCAATGACATGAAGTGGGCAAAATTTCTGTTTAGCAGCCTGCGCGCCGTGCGGTTGGGGCGACTTTTAACAGCGAGCGACTGAGCTGGGTCGATTTGGTGGGCGCGATAGCGCCTTCGCCATTCTTTGGTTCCCCTCGGTCTCGTGGATGCACTCCTAAAAGGAGCTCTCTTTGAAACACCTCGGATCGACACTTGCGACCATCTGGCGGTTGGCTGGCCCCTATTACAAGTCGGAAGACCGCTGGTGGGGACGCGTCCTGCTTGCCGGCGTTTTTGCGATCGAGCTATCGCTCGTCGGGATTCAGGTGTTGCTGAACGAATGGTACAATCGCTTTTACAATACGCTTCAGGATCGCAGTTGGAGCGCCTTCGTGAGCGCCATAGTGTATTTCTGCGTCCTCGCCGCGGTCTGCACCGTGCTCGCAGTGTACCAGACCTATATCACCCAATGGCTGCAAATCCGCTGGCGACGCTGGCTGACGCAGACCTACCTGC
>JASHVN010000110.1 GCA_030044555.1 Xanthobacteraceae bacterium
GATCGCAGCGTTCCGATGCCCGCGGCGATTTGGGCAAAACCGGCCCACCTTGCGAGTTCGCGCTTTGATGAAGACGATCAACTTATTGAAAGTCGACCGATTCCTGAAACACTCGATGGCTTTCTTTATTGTTGTTGGCCTGGCAGCGTCGGAGAACATCTGACGATCGAGTCCGCCAAGGCCGCAGCCGATGCAAAACCTTGGGGGCCGATTAGCTGGGACAAAAATTGATATGGCCGAGGTCGTCAATCTCCGCACTGCCCGCAAACGGGCCAAACGGCATCTGGCCGAGCAGGAGGCAGCGCAGAACCGGCTTGCCCATGGACGTTCGAAGGCCGAAAAGGCGCAGGCGCGGTCGGACCTCGACCAAGCCGAGAGGAAACTCGACCAGCACCGGATCGAAGAGAAAGACACGCGATGAAGTCGCTGGTCACCAAGCGCTCGATCGTGATCGCCGGGCACAAGACGAGCATCAGCCTTGAGGATGCATTCTGGAAGGCGTTGAAGGACATCGCGCTGGCGCAAGACACGACCCTGTCCGACCTGGTGGCAACGATCGATTCGGAGCGCCGCCACGGCAACTTGTCGTCGGCCATCCGGCTGTTCGTGCTCGAACATTTTCAGGCGCGCGCGCACGTCCATGCCAACGACGGGTCTGAGGACGACAAACGCGCCGGCAGTGCGCATGCCGAGAATGCACGAACGCGCAGCATGATGGTGTAGGCCCCCGCGGTACCGAACCCGTCAGAGTGCGCCGTCGATCGCACAGAGCAATCGCAAGAGAACTGCGCCACATAGCTGCGCCCGATCGGGCAGACCGTTCTGCTATTCGGCCCCCGCGTCGGCGGCATTATTCGGGGCGCGCGGGTTGCTCGGCCGAACAAGTATCGGTGCAGGCATCGCGCCGTTTTGCTCTGGAACCAGCGGCGGCGCCGCCGGCTTGATCTGCAAGCGCTCGATGCTCCGCGTGCCGGCCGGAGGCGCCGCCAGATTACCCGGCACCGATGATTCAATGGCGGTGCCGGGCGAAAGCGAATGCGCGTCCGGCGACGGCGGATGGACGTCCGGCGCGCTCAAGCCTTCGCGCTCGCCCGCCTCGATCGATTCGATACGGCGGGTCTGCAACTCCGCAGCGCTCAAGGTAAGCCAACTGGTCAGCGCCGCAATGTCGAGCGTGCGCTGCGGCGACGCGATCGGACCTTTGACGTTGATCGAAAGCTCGGGACGCATGGCGATCAGCGCGCTCATGGGCGGAGCCTGCGAGAGCGTCATGCGCAGATCGACCGCGGCGCCGCCGAGATCGATGGCGCCGTTGAGTGCAAGCTCGGTGGCGCCTTTGCCCGGCAAAGCCACATGATCCAGATCGATCGCTCCCGACGTCAGCGTGATGGCTTGCTCGTCTTGCGCTACGGCCAGGTGGCCATTCGCCAGCGCGGCATTCACCGCGGCCTGCACCTTGTTCATGTCGATCGGGCCGGACTGACCGGCGGCCTGCCGCGCGGCGGCAAACACCCCCGCATCCAGGCCGGCGAATTGCACATCCCTGAGCGTCGCCGTGCCGTGGCCTTGCAGCGAGCTGATGAGAGCCGCCGGACTGGCGCCAAAGCCGTCGCTCGAGAGCGCAAGCGACACCTGCCCGTTCGTCGCGTTCAGTGCCGGGCCGAGCAGCGTTGCGGCGGCCGCATTGGCAAGATCGAGCTTGGCGTGCGCGGCAAGCACCGCGGCATTGCGCTGGAACGTCAGCGATCCGCCGAGGCGGCCGCCGGCGAAGCCGCCGTCGATCTGGTCCAGCGAAATCGCCGACGAGCTGAAATGCGCGATGCCAGTAAGGTCGCGCGCGACCAGGGTCGGCGTGAAGGCCGCGCGAGCGAATTTGAAATTCACCGCGCCGTCGATCGCGGTGAAGGCGCCGGCGCCGAATGGCTCGCTTGACCATTGCGCGTCATTGCCCGGCGCGTTCGACGGCAGCCCGAGCAGGAGCGCGGCGACACCGCCGGCATCAATGGCGTCGGCTTCGATATCGCCGCTGATGCCGACCGGATTTGCCCAATCGACCGCGATGTTTCCCTGCAACGCATTTTTGCCGACAGTGGCGGCGATCCCGGTGAACGAGAATTTGCCGCCATTCACCGCCAGCGCGGCGTGCGCGGTGACCGGCACGGCCGCGCCAGGCTGTCCCGTCATGGCTTGATGCAGCGGCCGCAAATCGCCCGCGGCCGCCTCGACCTGCAACTTCGCCGACGGCGCCTGATCGCCGCTCAGCCGCAATGTGCCGGTGATCGCGGAATTAAGGCCGCTCGTGGCGACTTTGCCGCTGAGGTGAATATCGCCGTTCATCGTCCCCGACGCCGCCAGGGTGAGTTGGCCGGGCAGTTGATCGACGGCCAGCACGCGATCGAGGCCGAGCAGCGCCACCAGCGCCGTGCCGTCATCGGCATTGACGCTGCCGTCGATCTGCACCGCGGCAGCCCCGAGATGCGCCCGCTCGCCGCTCGCCTTGCCGTCGACCGCAAGGCGCATGGCGGCGAAATTGCCGTTGACCTGAAGCTCGGCGGTGCTGACCCCTGCCGCCACTTGCTCGATGTCGAGCACCGCGTGCACGTTTGCGGGCGCCAGCCGCGCGGCCGCGCGGTGCAAAAAGTCCGCGCTCTGCGGCATGAACTTGACCGCGATGTCGCTCAGTCCGTCAAGCGCGCCGGCGGCAAGGTCGAGGGTGATCTGCCCGCGCGGCTGCGACGACAAATCGTCGATGCGTCCGCTGACGGCGAGCTTGGCGCCGCCGAGGTCGCCGACCGAGAGCCGATCGATCTCTAATTTCCCGGTGTCGAACTTGACCTGGGCGTTGACGGCGTGGGCGTCGACGCCGGCGAACGTCGCCTTGTCGATGTCGAGCGCGAGGGTGGCTTCCTGCGGCAGCGCGAAGCCGTTGCCGCCCGCCGATCGGGCAAATACGGAAAGCGCGTCGAGATCGAGTTCGCCCGCACGCAACTGGGCATCGAGGCGCGCCGGGTGGTGGCCTTGCGGCCAATTGTAGGCCAGGCGTCCGTCGATCTTCTCATCGCCGAGCGCGGCATTGAGTTGCTCGACGGCGATGCGATCGCTGGCGATGGTCACGTTGCCGTGGGCGTTAAAAGTCTTGGCTTCGTTGGACGCGTCGCCGCCGCTGCTCCCGCCGAGCCATTTCAGCAGCATTCCGAAGTCCGCCGAAGCAAGGGTCGCCGGACCGCTGAACGCAAAGCCTTGCGCCGCGCCGGTAAGCCGCCCGCTCAGCGTCACCTCTGTCATGCCCGGCGCATGGAACTGGAACTGATCGAGGCTCCATCCATTGCGGTCGAAGTTCAGATTGCCGCGCAGCGATTCGATGCTGGTGCCGCCGATGGTGAGCGCGTCGACGCCAAGCCCGATCTGCGCCGGGAGCGGCAGCTTCGCCGTCGCCACAAAACCCTGCAAAAAGCCTTTGAGCACCAGGAGCGGCGGGCGATCGGTCGCCGCGGGATCGGCGAGCGCGCGATCGACATCGAGCTGCATCGCCGTGATCTTGCCGGCGAGATGCGGATGCGCGCCGAAGGTGACGTCGGCCGCCGCGGTGAAATTGAGCCCGCGTTCCTCCGGCCCGTAGCGAAACGTCACGTTGCGCAAGGAGGCCGCCGCCGGATTCGCCTTGAGCGCGCCGGTGACGCGCCAGGGCTCGCTCACCACGCGCACGCCGTTGGCCAGCGCGGCACCGACCGGCCGCGCCACATCCAGCGTGCCGTCGAATTGCGGGGCGCCATTGGCGAAGGCGAGCCTGCCGTCGAACTGCGTCGTCAGCGGAATATCGGACGGATCGACGCCGAGCCTGATCCGCATGCCGCCACGCTCAAAGGCGCTGCCCGAGATGCGATAGCCGTAAAGCTGATCGCCGACGACCGCCGCGCCCTGGCCGCTGAACGGCCCGAGGAACGAGGTGATGTCGCCGTCAAACCAAAGCTTTTTGAGAACAAGCCGCGCGCCCGACGCGGCGTCGGCAAGCGTGACGTACCCGTCGCTGACACTGAAATGGGAGATCGACAGCTTTTGCGGGTGGAACGACGGCGCCAGCGCCGGCAGCACGAGCGCACCCGAACGGTCGAGCCCGAGGCTGATATCCGGCGCCACCAGTTCCGCATCGGTGGCTTGCACCTCGCCGCGGAACAGCGGGCCGAGCGACAGTTCGAGCTTGAGTATGGCGGCGCGCATAAGCGGCGGCTGCCCCGGCGCGCCGATGTCGACGTCGCGCAGCGTGATCATCGGCGTCGGCACCAGGCGCGCGTCGATCGAGCCGTTGACCTGCACGCTTAGGCCGGTGAGCCGGCTCGCCTCAGCCTCGATGGGTGCGCGGTAGTGGTTCCAATCGACCACCAGTGGCGCCACGATCGCGGAAACGAGCGCCAGGATGATCGCAATTGCCAGTCCGAGCAGCGTCGTCTGCACGGCGCCTTCGAGCCTCCTTCGACTCGCATGTCCGAATACCGCGCGCGGTTGCGGCTAGATCTTGATCCAATTCGATTGAATTGGATCAAGATCTAGATTTTTCCTTTGAGCATGATCTTATCCGAAAACCGGTTTCCACTTTTCGGGATCATGCGCTAGCCTAAAGCAGGCTGCCGCGGTTTGCACGCCCTACCCGCATTAGAGGCTGACAATCTTGCCCGGATTGAGGAGGCGAGCGGCTATGGCCTCGGCCGCAGCGTTTCCACCGCCTGCCGGGCCGCCGGATCGAGACCGGCGCCGCCGGCATCCAGATGGGCGACAATCGCCCGCCGCATGCGCGGGTCCCAGAACTTGGTGATGTGCTCGGCAATATTTGCGGATGCCGTGTTCCGATCCTGCGCTTTGAAGAACGTGCCGATCTGGTTGGCCATATAGACCAATTTGTCGTTGCTGCCGTGCGAAGTATCGTCAGACGAGGACATCTTGCTCTTCTCGGATGCGCTGCGGATTGGTGAAGATTTCGAAGCCGTCGTTGCGCGCCACGGCCACCAGAGTGATCCCTGATGCCTCTGCGGTGCGAACCGCGAGCGCAGTAGGGGCCGACACCGCAACCAGGACCGGAATGCCGATCGCGGCAGCCTTCTGCACCAATTCGACGGACAGGCGGCTGGTCAGGATGCCGAGCCCGCTCTGGCCGGGAATGCCTCTCCGCGTCAACATGCCTGCGAGCTTGTCCAGCGCGTTGTGACGGCCGACGTCCTCACGGAGCGCCACCACCCCCTCATCCCTGCGGTAGAACGCCGCGCCGTGCACCGCATGCGTCATCTGATTGATGGCTTGCAGACCATGGACCGCATCGAGCGCGGCCATAATCTCCTTGGGCGAGAAGCTCGAGCCGTCGGCGACCGCACCTGGCGTGCGCATGGCTTCGCTGAGCGTCTCGATGCCGCACAAGCCGCATCCGGTCGGGCCGGCAAGAAAACGGCGGCGCTCGCGAAACGCCGTGGCATGCGGCTCCGCAAGGCGCATCCGCAGCTCGATGCCGATCGGCTCCTTGACGATCTCCAGCGCTTCGATCTCGCCGGGCGACGTGATGATGCCTTCGGTCAGACTGAAGCCCAAGGCAAAGTCTTCGAGATCCTGCGGCGTTGCCATCATCACCGCATAGGACGAACCGCCGTAAGTGAAGGCGACAGCCGTCTCTTCCGGAATCGTCCGCTCGCCGCCGGCGAGGCTGCCGCCGCGCCAGGCTATCCGTTCGACGCGGCGTGTGGGTCCGGGCAAGGCCTACTCCGCCGCCTGCGCCGGAACGATCCGGCGGCTCCGGCGCGCCAGATTGTCGTAATCCTCCTGCCATTGTGACGGACCGTTCGACGGCGACACCTGCACCGCGGTCACCTTGTATTCGGGGCAGTTCGTCGCCCAATCCGAGAAATCGGTGGTGACCACGTTGGCCTGCGTGTTTGGATGATGGAACGTCGTGTACACGACGCCCGGCGCCACCCGCTCGGTGATCAGCGCCCGCAATGTCGTTTCCCCGGCGCGGCTCCTGAGCTTGACCCAATCGCCGTCGCGCACGCCGCGCTCCTCCGCATCGTGCGGATGGATTTCGAGGCGGTCTTCTTCATGCCACACGACATTATCGGTGCGCCGCGTCTGCGCCCCGACATTGTATTGCGTGAGGATGCGGCCGGTGGTGAGCAGGAGCGGGAAGCGCGGCCCGACTTTCTCGTCGGTGGCCACATATTCGGTAATCAGAAACCTGCCCTTGCCGCGCACGAACCGGCCGATATGCATGACCGGCGTGCCCATCGGCGCCTTCTCGTTGCAGGGCCACTGCACCGAGCCCACCGCCTCCAAAAGCCGGAATGACACGCCCGCGAAGGTCGGCGTCAGCCGCGCGATCTCGTCCATGATCTCCGATGGATGGTTGTAGTTCATCGGATAGCCCATGGCGTTGCTGATCATGCAGGTGATCTGCCAGTCCTCGTAGCCGTTCTTCGGCTCCATCACCTTGCGCACGAGCTGGATGCGGCGCTCGGCATTGATGAAGGTGCCGTTCTTCTCCAGGAACGTGGAGCCGGGAAGAAAGACGTGGGCGTAGTTGGCAGTCTCGTTGAGAAACAGATCCTGCACCACGACGCATTCCATCGCGGCGAGGCCGGCGGCAACGTGTCTGGTGTCGGGATCGGATTGGAGGATGTCCTCGCCCTGGATGTAGATGGCCTTGAAGGTGCCATCGACCGCGGCGTCGAGCATGTTGTTGATGCGCAGGCCCGGCTCCTTGTCGAGCGTGACGCCCCA
>JASHVN010000111.1 GCA_030044555.1 Xanthobacteraceae bacterium
TGGCGTGAAGCAGAAGGCCTGGTTCTGCGGGCCTCCCAAAGAGGTGATCGAGGGCATCAAATCAATAGAGGCGAAATATCCCGGCCTGGAGCACTTTATGATTCATTGGGCCGAGGGGTTGGGGCCCAAGGAGTTCAAGGAACAGCTGCGCTGGTTCGCCAAGGATGTGATGCCGGCGCTCAAGCAAGCCTGAGCGCCGTCGACTGCCGTTGCGAGGTCGAGAACACCGGCGATGCTTCTTGCTCCCACGCTCGCGGCTCACGGAGCCGCAATTCCCGCCATCGGGTTCGGCACCTCCGGCCTGGGCTATGTCCGCGCCGAGCACATCGCCACCGCGCTGAAAGCCGGCTACCGCCATATCGATACGGCGAGAAAATACGGCACCGAACCGGCCGTCGGCGAGGGCATCCGCACCTCCGGCATCCCGCGCGGCGAGATCTTCGTGTGCACGAAGGTTTCGCACGAGAACCTGCACGCCGGCGACTTCGCCCGCTCGGTCGACGACAGCCTCTCCGCGCTCGGTCTTGATTACGTCGATCTCCTGCTCGTGCATTGGCCGGAGAAAAACACGCCGCTTGCGGAAACCATAGGCGCACTCGCCAAGGCGAAGCGACAAGGCCTGACCCGTCACATCGGGGTGGCCAATTTCAATATCGCCATGCTCGACGAGGCGATCCGGCTCTGCCCGGAGCCGCTGGTCACGTTACAGGTGGAATGCCACCCTTATCTCGATCAGTCGAAAGTGATCGCTGCGTGTCGCGAGCGCGGCGTGGTCCTTACCGCGTATTGTCCGCTGGCGCGCGGCCGCTTGCAGGGCGATCCCGTGCTGGCCGACATTGGCCGGCTATACGGCAAGACTTGCGCGCAGGTCGCGCTGCGATGGTTGATGCAACAGAATATCATCGCCGCCATTCCGCGTTCGTCGAATGCCGGGCGCATCGCAGAAAATATCAACGTGTTCGATTTTGAGCTCGACGAAGACGACATGCGACGGATCAGTGCGCTCAGGCGAGCTGACGGCCGCACCGCCAATCCGCTCGGGCGGGCGCCGGCTTGGGATGTGTGAGGCGATCTAAAAGGAAACATCATGTCCAATGCCGCCAAATACTTTATGTACTTCCCCGGCAATTACCGCTGGTCGGCAGCGTTCGTGAACATGTTGGGCACGGCGCAATTCGGCGGCGTCGACATCAGCGAGCTGCATGCCATCGGCCGCCTGCTCGAAAGCAAACGCGGCGACGATGACGAGGCCTGGTTCGACGCCTGCGTGAAGATCGCCGACACCGTGCGCGGCCTTGCCGAAAAATTTCGCAGCGAGGCGCATCCCGCATCGGCGGCGAACTTTTACCTGCGGGCCTGTCATTACTATCAGATGGGTGAGCGCTTCCGCACGCCAAAGGATGTGCGCGCGCTTGACGCTTACCGGACGGCGGTCGAAAGCTTCCACGAATTCGTCGCGCTGTCCGGCAGCAACATCGAGATCGTCGACGTGCCGTTCGAGGGCAAGAAGCTGCCGGGCTATTTCGTGCCGGCGCAGAACGCCAAATCGGCGCGAGCGCCCTGCATGGTGTTTTTCGACGGCCTCGACATCACCAAGGAAATTCAATTCCTGCGTGGCGTGCCCGATCTTGTCCGCCGCGGCATTTCGGTGCTGGTAATGGACGGGCCGGGCACCGGCGAGGCAATCCGCTTCCGCGGCATGCCGCTACGCTATGATTACGAGAAAGCCGGCAGCGCCTGCATCGATTATCTGGAAACGCGCGCCGACGTCGATGCCAAGCGCATCGGCGTCGTCGCCATCAGCCTCGGCGGCTACTACGCGCCGCGCTGCGCGTCACTCGAACCGCGCTTCGCCGCCTGCATCGCCTGGGGTGCGATCTGGGACTATTACGGCACCTGGAAGAAGCGCATCGATGCCGGCTTCAAGGCGTCGATGTCGGTGCCGGGCCATCACATCATGTGGATCCTCGGCGTCGACACGCTCGAAGAGGCGCTGAAAAAACTTGAACCGTTCCGGCTTGACGGCGTGGTGCAGAAAATGCGCTGCCCGTTTCTGGTGGTGCACGGCGAAGACGACGAGCAAATACCGCTGAAAGACGCTCAGGCCCTCTACGAAGCCAGCGGTTCCACCGACAAGACGCTGCGGTTGTTCACCGCCGAAGAGGGCGGCGCCCAGCATTGCCAGCGCGATTACCTCTCGCTCGGCACCGCCGTGATGTGGAACTGGCTGGAAGACAGATTGCTCCGGGCTTGATCAACGCGGCGTTGGCGTCACGTTCTCGTGGTGATGATCATGGTCGGCGTCATCATGATCGTGATGATGATGACCATGGTCATGATGATGGCCATGGTGGTGATGAGCGTGCGCATGATCGTGATCACGCTCATGGTCGTGGTCATGATGATGCAGGCGTTGGCGCGGGCGGGGACCACGCGGGTCTTCGTTGAACACCAACGACTTGATGGTCACCGGCACCGTATATGACGGCATGCGGATGCGGCCGAGATCGATGTAGTCGAAATCCCACAGCACGACACCGTCAATAACCAGGAGTTCACTCTCGACTTCCAGTTCGTCGCGCAGGATATGGCCGAGCGTCTGCGCCACGTCGCCGTCGAGCATGATGAAGATCGGCTCCTTCTTGGTGATACGGTCGGCAAGCCCCCCTTTGATGCCCTCGGCGAATGCGAGCAGCCGCTCGTGCGCTGGCATGCCGGTCCAGCGCAAGGCGAGCGCGATCTCGCGTTCGCTGTCTTGCAGATCGAACGCGACGACGTGATTCCTGATCGCAGCGGCGAGTTT
>JASHVN010000112.1 GCA_030044555.1 Xanthobacteraceae bacterium
CCGAGGCCGCCATTGGCATTCCGGTAGGCATCAGCATTGATAAAATCTGCATACAGGCCGGTTTCCTTGTCGACGCCTGGCGTCGTCGAGCCGACCACTCCTGCGATATTGTTGGTTGACGAGAAAAGCGTCGAATTATTGTTCTTCAGAATACTGTATTCGAGGCCGCGGTAGGGATCCTCAGTCAGTCCCTGCAAGTTGGTGGGGATCGGGGCCCCGGTGTTCAGGTCGACGACTTGCGGTACGCCATCATCGAGCGGCAAAAGCAAATCGTCGGCCTGCATCGCCGCCCAGAACTGCGCTGTCGTCAGATTGGAAAAATTGGCGATGACGTTGACATAAACGGTCGGATCGCTCGCGCCGTAGCTCGAGTCTTCCAACGCCGTAAAGGTGTGGTGGCCGTCAGTCAGATAGAGAACGCCCCCTGGGCCGATAACGACAGGCTCAATATCTCCCAGCAGATTTGATTGCAGTTGTGAGGGCGGCAGGATGTCAAAACCGGTGGTCTTGGCATCAACCTCGGTGAAGCCCTCGTTCATCTGCGTCGGCTGGAGCTCATCGACCGGCACCGCATACAATGAAAATGGGCCGGGCACGATCGAGCTCGCGTTCGCGGCATTGTAGGTCTGAAAAGAACTTGCCGTGAGCGACTGCGCCTCCGCCGGGACGATCGTCAAGATCCCCAGACCTGCCGCCGCCGTAAGTCCGGCAATCGGCGCGCGACGCATGAAAAATGATCCGCCGCCCAAAAGGCGACGCGTACGCTGACTACGCAACATGACACGAACCCCAACCCACTATTACTCAGGCAAAAAAGCTAGATTTGCCAGATGACTATCAGATGACAATTAGGCGGCGCGTTTGTTTCGGATAACCTGTGTGGCCAAATAGCCACAGCGCAACTCATCGGGGCGCGCGTGTTTAGCTCCGCTCCGCAACAGATAAATTTACTCATTCCGATTTATCAGCGCGCCCGCTGGCCGCCCCTATCTGCCATGCGAGCAGGCGCGCATTCCATGCTTTCTAACGTGCCAGAGCATGATCCCGAAAAGTGGAACCCGGTTTTCGGATAAGATCATGCTCCAACAATAAGCTAGAACAGAATGGTGATTCAAAGAAAACCCATTCTGCTCTAGTCTTGGTTCTTTGGACCTCCACAACGAAAGGTTTTGGCATGGCGTTCTCCTCTTGGCGTGGCGTGGTCGGCATGATCAATCCGACCATGCGTCCGGGTGTGACCGAAGAGGTCTGCCGGCTTCTGCCCGAAGGCATCGGGCTCATTCCGCTGTTCCTCAACATCCGGCGCGGCACCGAAGACGAGTTTCACACCATGATGCCGCACTACGAAAAACTCGTCGCCGTGCTGGCCGAGGAAAAGTGCGATCTCATTCATCCGCATGGCGGGCCGCCGTTTATGGTGCTCGGCCGCGAGGGCGAGGCCAAGATCGTTGAGGAGTGGGAGAGGAAATACAAAGTGCCGATCATGAGCGTGGCGCAAAACCACGTGAATGCGTTGAACGCGCTCAAGGTCAAAAGCTTCGTCGGCGCCACCTATTTTCCGGAAAAGCTCAACGCCGTCTTCGCCAAATACTTTCGTGACGCAGGCTTCGAGGTACGCGGCATGGAAGGCATCGACGTGCCGTTCAACGAAGTGCAGAACCTGGCCGGCGAGCAGGTCTACGCTCACATCAAAAAGAACTTTCTCAAAGCCAAGGGCGCCGACGCCATCTACATGCTCGGCTCGGGCTGGCGCACGCTGCACATCATCGAAATGCTGGAGCAGGATCTGCAGGTGCCGGTGGTGCATCCGGTGCCCGCGCGTGTGTGGGAAATTCAGAAGCGGCTCTCCGTGCGCCAGCCGGTGAAGGGCTACGGCCACTTGCTGGAGGCGTTTCCGTGATAGGCCGCCAGAGCATGATCCCGAAAAGTGGAAACCGGTTTTCGGATAAGATCATGCTCAAAGAAAATACCTAGACCTTGATCCGATTCAATCGAATTGGATCAAGGTCTAGGCCGCGCACGTGAAAAGGCCGGGGAGGATTCCATGATCGTCGTGACACGCCGCACTGCGCTGACCGTGCTCGGCGGGCTTGCCGCCAGCGCCGCCTCCGATCCTGCCAGCGCTCAATCGGTCGAGCAGTTTTACAAAGGCCGGCAGATCACCATGATCGTCGGCACCGCGCCTGGCGGCATCAACGATATTTCGGCGCGGTTCGTGGCGCGTTACCTCGGCAAATACATTCCCGGCCATCCGGCGATCGTGGTCGAGAACCAGCCGGGCGCCGGCGGCATTACCTCGGCCAACCGCCTCGCCAACACCATGCCGGACGACGGCTCGGTGATCGCCAAGCTCGAGCGCGCGGTGCCGCTGCTTGCCATCCAGGGCGATCCGAACGTGCACTTCGATCCGCTCAAGCTCACCTGGCTCGGCAGCCTCTCGTCCTATGCCAACGACGCCTATCTGATGCTGGTGATGGCGACGAACGCGATCAAATCGGTGAGCGAGATCAGGCGGGGCGGAAAATCCATCACGCTCGGCGGCGACAACGCGGCGTCGAGCAACGTCATCTACGCCACCATCGCCAAGGATGTTTTGGGTCTCAACGTCAAAGTCGTGAGCGGCTATACCGGCGCCGCGCCGCTTTTTCTCGCCATGCAG
>JASHVN010000113.1 GCA_030044555.1 Xanthobacteraceae bacterium
CGACCGGCTTTTACGCACATCGCGCAATGGGCGATCAAGCGCTGGGGCTGATCTGCTCAATTTCGGCTCCCCGGCGGGCGGCCCAGGGAGCTTCTGCATCTGCCGTGCCTTCCCCCGGCCATATCGGGCCTCCGCATGAATTCGCTCGATGAGTTCACCCGCCAATTAGAACTGCAACGCCCCTTCGTGCCGAATCACCACCGAGCGGGCCTGATCGGGCGCGCGGGCGCCGAGTTGGCCGAGCGCCGATTGCGTCTCCTCGATCAAAAGATCGATGACGTGGCCGGGCCCTTCCTCGCCGAGCGCGCCAAGGCCCCACAAAAAGGCCTTGCCCGCAAAGGCGGCCGCGGCGCCCAGCGCGTAGGCGCGCACCACGTCGGTGCCGCTGCGGATCCCTGAATCCATCATCACGGTGGCGCGTTTGCCGACCTGGCGCACGATCGCCGGCAGCACGTCGATCGGCGCCGGCAACGCCTCGATCTGACGGCCGCCGTGATTGGACACGAACATGCCGTCGACGCCGAGCGACACCGCCTTTTCGGCATCCTGCGGATGCATGATGCCCTTGACGACCAGCGCGCCCTTCCAGCGGTCGCGATATTGGGCGACCTCCTCCCAGGTGAAGGCGCCGCCCATCTCGCGGCGGGCAAACGCCACCATGTCGTTGATAGACACGTCGCCCGCATAGGCGCGCAGATTGGAGAAACGCGGAATGCCGTTCTTGCGCAGCGCCATCGTCCATGCCGGCGACATCGCCATCTGCATCATCTTTTTGAAGTCGGCCTGGAAAGCGCCGCCCAGCCCGACCACGACCTCGCGCGCGCGGGTGGTGCGCACCGGAACGTCAAGCGTCAGCACCAGCGCGTGGCAGCCGGCCGCCTGCGCGCGACGGACCAGATCGAAGCCGATCGCGTGATCGTTGCGCGCCGCCCGGTAGAGCTGAAACCAGAATACATCGGGCGCGACCTCGGCGATTTTTTCGATCGTGGCGCAGCCCACAGTGCCGAGCGTATAGGGAATGCGGGCGCGCTGCGCGGCGCGGGCGAGGTAGATATCGGCGCCCGGCCAGACGATGGCCGGGCCGCCCATCGGCGCCACCCCGATCGGGGCCGCATAGCGGCGGCCGAACAATTCCACCTCGCAGGGCGGCAGCGACGGCATCACGCCGTAGCGCGGCACCAGTTCGACCGCATCGAGCGCCGCCCAATTGCGCCGGATGCCGGCATCCTCTTTGCCCGAGCCGCCGTCGGAATATTCGAAGGCGAAATGCGGCAGCCGGCGCCGCGCGCGCCGGCGCAAATAGTCGATCGTCGGATAGTGCCGATAAAGTTCGGCGTAACGCGGATTGGTGTTCTTGCCGGCCTGCGGCTTGTGCTGCGGCGCCGCGCTTTCACGCTTGGCGGGTTCGAGACCGGCTTGTTCGGGTGCGGCTATGGCCGTTGTTTCTTGCATGAGCGTTCCTCCGGGAACGATCATTATAGCGGCTTTTGCACAGCGCTTACGGAATAGCTGGAGTGCCGTTGGAGACGTAGGTCGTCTTCGCCGTCAGAAATGACTGTATGAAAGGTGAGCGAAGGTAAGTGCCTCACCGTCGCGGAGAAAGCGGACGCCCTCCCCTGCCGAAACGCGGCCGATCTCGGTCACTGCAACGCCCGCGGTCTGCGCGGCCGCGCCGAAAGCAGGCAGCTGAGTGGGCGGGAGCGTGAGCACGATCTCATAATCATCGCCGCCGGTGAGCACGGTCTCGAGCAACGCCGGCTCGGCCGCCAGCGCCGCGCGCGCGGCATCGGAGAGCGGTACGCGAGCGACATCGATTTCGGCCGCAACGGACGAGCCGCGGCACAGCTTGGCGAGGTCGCCGGCGAGCCCGTCGGAAACATCCATCGCCGCCGAAGCGTGGGCGCGCACGGCGTCCGCCAGTACATTGCGCGGCCGCGGCAGCAGATAGCGGTCGCGCAGATGAGCGCGCATCGGCTCCGGCAGCCGCAACCGCTCGGTAAGCGCATGATCGCGCCGCAGCCACACCTCGAGCGCCGCGTCGCCGATCGTGCCGGTCACCAGCACGCAGTCGCCGGCCTTCGCCGTCGAGCGCCGCACCATCTTGCCCTGCGGCACAGCACCCACGGCCGTGATCGACACCGCGATGAGGCCCGGCGTGCGGTCGGTGTCGCCGCCAAGGAGCGGGCACCGATAAGCTTGCGCATCCTCACCCAGCCCGGCCGCGAAGGCCGCGAGCCATTTTTCCTCGATGCCCGCCGGCAGCGACACCGCGATCAGAAATCCGAGCGGCTTGGCGCCTTTGGCGGCGAGATCGGACAGGTTCATGCGCAGCGCTTTGCGGGCGATGCTTTCGGGCGGATCGTCGGGAAAGAAATGCACGCCGGCGATGACGCCGTCGGTGGTCAGCACCAGATCGCAGCCGGACGGCGGCGTGAGGATCGCCGCATCGTCGCCGAGGCTGAAGGCGCCGGGGTGCGTCGCCAGCGGACGAAAATAGCGGGCGATCAGGCGCTCCTCGGCCGATATGTCGTCTCGCGCCGCCATCGCCGCGTCCTATCGCCCGGAGAGTTCGGCGCCGCGCAGCTCGTGGGCGAGCTGATCGAGCACGGCATTCACCATGCCGGTTTCGTCCTGGTCGACGAAGGCGGCGGCGACATCGACATATTCGGCGATGACGACCCGCGCCGGCACGTCGGCCCGGCACGCCAGTTCATAGGCCCCGGCGCGCAGCACGGCACGCAAGATTGCCTCGATGCGCTTGAGCGGCCAGCCGCGGCTCAGCGCCGCATCGATCTGCGGGTCGAGCCGTGTCTGCTCGCGCACGACGCCGCCGACAATATCGCGAAAGAATGCGGCCTCCGCCGGCCGGTATTGGTCGCCTTCGACCTCGCCGCCGAGCCAATGGCTTTCGAACTCGGCCATGATCTCGTTGAGGCCGGTGCCGGCAAGATCCATCTGATAAAGCGCCTGCACCGCCGCGAGGCGGGCGGCGCCGCGCTTGTTGGCTTTGCGGGTTTGCTTGGCTTGCGCGCCGTTCATCACCGCCGCTTTCCGAGCTTTCGCTTGAGCGCGACGAGCGCCAGCGCGGCGCGCGCCGCATCGCCGCCCTTGTCCTGGTCGTCCGGGCGTGCCCGCGCGAAGGCCTGCGCCTCGTTCTCCACGGTGATGATGCCGTTGCCGATCGGCAATCCGCGTGCCACCGAAAGCTGCATCAATCCTTGCGCCGATTGGTGCGAGACGATCTCGAAATGAATGGTCTCGCCGCGGATCACACAGCCAAGCGCGACGACGCCGTCATAGGGGCGCCGCTTGCGTTGCGCGGCCTCGGTGGCAATCGCGATCGCGGGCGGAATCTCCAGCGAGCCGGGCACGCTGATGCGGTCCACCGAGGCTTGCGCCGCGTCGAGCGCTTTCACCGCGCCGGAAAGCAGCGCGTCGGCAATCTCCTCATAGAAGCGCGCCTCGACGATCAGAATGCGCGCGCCCTTACCATCGATCTTTTCACGTTTGCCTTGCCGCGGGCCGGCCATTGTTGTTCTCGCTCAAATTTCCTGCGTGGTGGTACCAAGCGAGGAAGAGTCAAACAAGCGCGCCCTCACGGACGCGGCGCTGCCTCCAAGAGGCGCGCGGCGTAGCGGGCCATCTGATCGACTTCGAGGTTCAACCGCGCTCCCGGCGCCACATCGCCCAGTGTCGTGACCCGCAACGTGTGCGGGATGATCAGCACCGAAAACGTGTCGGCCTTGACCGCGTTGACCGTCAGCGACACCCCCTCGAGCGCGACCGAGCCTTTGGGCGCTATGAACCGGCACAATTCGGCGGGCGCGCGCAGCGTGAAGCCCGCCATGTCAACGAAATCGTCGCGCCCGATCAGTTCGGCAATGCCGTCTACATGGCCGCTCACCAGGTGGCCGCCGAGTTCGTCGCCGAGCCGGAGCGAGCGTTCGAGATTAAGACGGGTGCCGCGTCGCCAGGTTCCCGCGATCGTCATGCGCAGCGTCTCGGCCGCGGCGTCGACGGCAAAGAACGACCGATTTCCGGTCCGCCCGCGCTCCACCACGGTGAGGCAGATGCCCGAGCAGGCTATCGAAGCGCCGATGTCGATCGTGTCCAGATCGTAGCCGCAGGCGATGCGCAGCCGCCGCAAATCTTCGGCTTTTTCTTCGACGTCGATGACCTCGCCCACGTCGCTGACAATGCCCGTAAACATCAATTCACCTGCGTTGGTAGAATTCGTGCCGATCGGCACCGACCGGTTCGCTGCCGCACTGCCGCAAGTGTCGCATAAGCGTGGCTGCGGTTGCTCCATCGAACGCATCGATACCATCAGCACCGACAATGAGCGGCGAGCGGAATAGATGCGCCTCGTCGACAAGATCGGCCTCAACAAAGGCCGCCGCAAGCGCCGGACCGCCTTCGACCATGAGCCGCGTGATGCCGCGCGCGGCGAGAAGCTTCAATACGCTTGCAAGATCGATGCGGCCATCGTTGCCGGCGGCGCGCAACACCTCCACGCCCTGGCGCTGCAATGCGTCCGCGAGAGCTTGCGGAGTCTGGCTCTCGGCCACGACCCAGACCGGCACGTCGCGCGCGCTCACCGCCAATTGCGAACCGGGCGGCAGGCGCAACGCGCTGTCGAGCACGATACGCAAAGGCGAATTGTTGGCCATGCCCGGCAGCCGGCAGGTCAGCATCGGATCGTCGGCAAGCGCGGTGCCGATGCCGACCATGACCGCATCGTGTTGCGCGCGCATGAGATGAACGCGCTCCCGTGTGGCCTCGCCGGTGATCGCCACCGGCTTTCGTCCTGCGGCGCCGGCTTTGCCGTCAGCCGAGATCGCGAGCTTGAGCATCACAAGCGGGCGGCCGTCGCGCATGCGGCGGATGTGCCCGGCATGGTCGCGGCGCGCCGCCTCGCCGCCGAGCCCGGCCTCGACCGCAATGCCGGCCGCGCGCAACCGCGCGTGGCCCTCCCCGCGCACCTGCGGATTGGGATCTTCCAGCGCCGACACCACGCGCGCAATGCCGGCGGCCACGATGGCGTCCGCGCAAGGCGGGGTCTTGCCGAAATGCGAGCAAGGCTCGAGCGTCACGTAGAGCGTCGCGCCGCGCGCCGCCGCGCCGGCCCGCGCCAAGGCCTCGACCTCGGCATGCGGCCGCCCGCCCGGCTGGGTCCAGCCGCGGCCGACAATGACGCCGTCCCTGACGATCACTGCGCCGACCGCGGGATTAGGCCAGGTGCGGCCAAGCCCGCGCCGGCCCAGCGCCAGCGCCAGCGTCATGAACCGCAGATCATCGTTTTGCGCCATGTTTTGCACCATGGCGGCACGCCACGCTTACTCCGCGGCCTCATCGCCCGAGAGCTCCGCGAGCGCGGTCTCGAAATCCTTGGCCTCGCGGAAATTGCGATAGACCGACGCGAAGCGCACATAGGCGACATCGTCGAGGTCGCGCAGGTGCTCCATCACGGTCTCGCCGATCGTCTCCGACGACACTTCGCTTTCGCCCAGGCTTTCCAGCTCGCGCACGATCTTCGACACCATCTGGTCGATGCGCTCCGGCTCGACCGGGCGCTTGCGCAGCGCGATCTGCACCGAGCGCAAGAGCTTGTCGCGGTCGAACGGCGCGCGGCGGCCGTTGCGTTTGATCACCACCAGTTCGCGCAGCTGCACGCGCTCGAACGTGGTGAAGCGGAAATTGCAGGAAAGGCAGACTCGCCGGCGGCGGATGACGGAGGAATCCTCCGTCGGCCGCGAATCCTTGACCTGAGTATCGAGGCTCCCGCAGCTCGGACAGCGCATCCCTTTTGCCCTCTCGGCCTTTAAAGCGCGATGATTTGAGGATGAATCATCATCGCGCTTTGGCTGTTTTGTTTGCGCATGATCTTTTCGGAAAACCGCTCCACACTTTTCCGGATCATGCGCTAAGCCCTTACGCCTGATAGATCGGGAAGCGGCTCACCAGACGGCCGACTTTTTCGCGCACGCTCGCCTCCGCCGCGGCGTCTTCGTCGGCGCCTTTTTGCGACAACGCATCGAGGATCTCGGCGATCATCTCGCCGACTTGCCTGAACTCGGCGATGCCGAAGCCGCGCGTGGTGCCGGCCGGCGTGCCCAGACGCACGCCTGACGTGACGGTCGGCTTTTCCGGATCGAAGGGGATGCCGTTCTTGTTGCAGGTGATGCGGGCGCGGCCAAGCGCTACTTCGGCGACCTTGCCGGTCAGGCGTTTCCTGCGCAAATCGACCAGCATCAGATGCGTGTCGGTGCCGCCGGAGACGATGTCGAGGCCGCTCGCCTTCAGCGTTTCGGCGAGCGCCCTGGCGTTCTCCACCACGTTCTTGGCGTAAAGCCGAAACGAGGGTCGCAGCGCCTCGCCGAACGCCACCGCCTTCGCGGCGATCACATGCATGAGCGGACCGCCCTGCATGCCGGGAAACACCGCGGAATTGAGTTTCTTGGCCAGCTCCTCGTCATTGGCAAGGATGGCGCCGCCACGCGGGCCGCGCAGCGTCTTGTGTGTGGTGGTGGTGACCACATGCGCATGCGGAAACGGGCTGGGATGCGCGCCGCCGGCGACAAGACCGGCAAAGTGCGCCATGTCGACCATGAGGTAGGCGCCGACCGTGTCGGCAATTTCGCGGAACCGGCGGAAATCGATGATGCGCGGATAGGCCGAACCGCCGGCGATGATCAGCTTCGGCCGATGCTCCTTGGCGAGCCGCTCCACCTCCTCCATGTCGATGAGGTGGTC
>JASHVN010000114.1 GCA_030044555.1 Xanthobacteraceae bacterium
GAACGCAAGGTGATCGCCACCGGGCTGCCGGCCTCGCCCGGCGCCGCCAGCGGCGAAATCGTGTTCTCGCCCGATGAGGCTGAACTCCTCAAAAGCCAGGGCCACAAAGTCATTCTGGTGCGCATCGAAACTTCGCCGGAAGACATTCACGGCATGCACGCCGCCGAAGGAATTTTGACCACGCGCGGCGGCATGACCTCGCACGCCGCCGTGGTCGCGCGCGGCATGGGCAAGCCGTGCGTCTCCGGTGCGGGCGCGTTGCGCGTCGACTACCGCGCGCAGACGATGATGGCCGGCGGCGTCACGCTGAAAAAGGGCGACATGCTGACGGTCGACGGCTCGACCGGCGAGGTGCTGGCCGGCAAAGTGCCGATGCTCCAGCCGGAACTGGCCGGCGAATTCGCCACGCTGATGCAATGGGCCGACGGCATGCGCGTGCTGCGAGTTCGCGCCAATGCCGATACGCCGGCCGACGCGCGCGCGGCGATCAAATTTGGTGCCGAAGGCATCGGGCTTTGCCGCACCGAGCACATGTTCTTCGACGAGGATCGCATCCGCGCGGTGCGCGAAATGATTCTCTCAGGCGACGAGAAGGCGCGCCGCGCGGCGCTCGCCAAGTTGTTGCCGATGCAGCGCGCCGACTTCGTCGAATTGTTCAAGATCATGGGCGCGCTGCCGGTCACCATTCGGCTGCTCGACCCGCCGCTGCATGAGTTTCTTCCGCACACCGAGGAAGAAATCGCGGCCGTGGCGCAGGCCATGGACGCCGATCCGAAGAAATTGGCGGACCGCGCCCGCGAATTGCATGAATTCAATCCGATGCTCGGCTTCCGCGGCTGCCGCCTCGCCATCGCCTATCCGGAAATCGCCGAGATGCAGGCGCGCGCCATTTTCGAAGCGGCGGTCGAAGCAAGCCGTGAAACGGGCAAGCCGGTGGTGCCGGAAATCATGGTGCCGCTCATCGCCAGCAAGGCGGAACTCGATCTGGTCAAGGATCGCATCGACGCCATGGCGCAAACGGTCGCCGCCGAAACGAAGAGTCCGGTCAAATATCAGGTCGGCACCATGATCGAGCTGCCGCGCGCGGCGCTCAAAGCGGGCGAGATCGCCGAAGCCGCCGAGTTCTTTTCCTTCGGCACCAACGATCTGACGCAGACTGCGTTCGGCATCAGCCGCGACGATGCGGCGAGCTTCCTGGGGATCTATACGTCGAAGGGCATCTTGCCGACCGACCCGTTCGTCTCGATCGACCGCGATGGTGTCGGCGAACTCATCCGCATCGCCGCGGAACGCGGTCGCAAGGTGCGCAAGAATTTGAAACTCGGTATTTGCGGCGAGCATGGCGGCGATCCTGCTTCGGTCGCTTTCTGTCACGACGTCGAACTCGATTATGTGTCGTGCTCGCCGTTCCGCGTGCCGATCGCGCGGCTCGCCGCGGCGCAAGCGGCGCTGGGCAAGGGCGAGAGCACTGAAGGTTAAATTTCCCCTGTCAGGGTCGCTCCTGCGCCATGCGACCACAGACGCGCGATTAACGCGTTCGCAAGGTTAATTTCGCAAAAACCGAAACTGTAGCTTTTGAGGCACTGCGGCTTAACCGCAGGCGCTTAGCGTGTGCGTTGCGTTTGGGGTGAAGGGGATAACATGGCGTCGCGTACTCTGACGCTGAGGAGCAGTGGCTCGGCGCGCTTCTGGTTCTGCGCGTTCTTCCTCGCGCTCATGCCCACATCGATCGGCTATCCGGACATCGCCGCGCTGTGGACGCATCGCCCGGCGGTGCCGTCTCATTCCTCCCATCGGCATTTGATCGCATCGCCTTTCGGCACCATCGAACCGGCGACCTACAGATACGGCGTCCATCCCATCGGCACGGCGATGCCGCAGCCGCCCGCAATTGCGCTCGTCAATTACGATCCGCGTTCGGTCGATGCCGAAGTCTGGTCGCTCGGCGAGCCGTTGCAAGACCGATCGGTGCAGATCGATTATCCAAAGGTCAATCGCAAGGGAAAGAGTGATCGACTGCCGCTCGCCAACAGCGCGCCGCCAGCCGTTACATCGCAAAGCGCGCTGCAATTGCACCAGGCAGATGCAGCGCCCGCAGCGCCGATAGCGCAACCGCAACCGGTTGCGCCGCCGGTGGTCTTGGCGCCGCACACGCAAGCGGCGTCGAGGCCCGTTACGCAAATGGATGCCGAGTTGCCGCCTGAAGTTCCTGCCGCCGGCGAGATCGGCGCGTCAAACGGGCAGTCCTTCACGCTCGATTCAATTGCGTTCGCCGACGACGATGAGGGCGACCGCTCAGCGGAACTTTATTTCGATACCGGTGCGATCGGTTCGTCGGGCGGGCTCGAACCCTGGGCGCCCGGCGCTGCGCCGATCATGGTGACGCCGTCGCTCGATGGGCTGGCTGCCAGCGGCAAGGACGAGAGCCGCGTTGAAAGCCCGGCGCAACGTCTTGGGCTTAACGGCAAGGCACGCGCCAAGGCGGAAAAATGTCTCGCCGACGCCGTCTATTTCGAAGCGCGCGGCGAGCCGTTGCGCGGCCAGGAAGCGGTCGCCCAGGTGGTGATGAACCGCGTGTTCTCGGGCTATTACCCGAACAATGTCTGCGGCGTGGTTTATCAGAACGCCAGCCACTACCTCGCCTGCCAGTTCACCTTCGCCTGCGAGCACAGGAATCTCAATCGTATCGACGAGCCCGACATGTGGGCGCAGGCCAAGCGCATCGCCAAGGACGAACTCGACGGCAAGATCTGGCTCGCCGACATCGGGCACGCCACGCACTATCATGCCTATTGGGTGCACCCGAGCTGGGTGCATGAGATGACGCGATTATACAAGCTCGGTGCGCATACCTTTTATCGGCCGCGCGCCTGGGGCAAAGGCGATTACGAGCCGGTCTGGGGCACGCCGCCGAAGACGTCGGACGCCGCGCCAAAACCCGACACTGCGCCAAAGCCCGACGCCGCCGCGAAGGGCCCGCAAGCGGAGGCCGCGCCTGCACCTGCTCCGG
>JASHVN010000115.1 GCA_030044555.1 Xanthobacteraceae bacterium
GCGTCAGGTTCGGCAATTTGCCATGCGGAATGGCAATGCCGTTGCCGACTGCGGTGGAACCCAGCTTTTCCCGTTGCATCAGGATGTCGAAAATCGCGCGCTCGCTCTGCCCGGTGAGGACAGCCGCGCGCGCTGCAAGCTCGTGCAGCACTTGCTTCTTATTGTTGACCTTGAGCGCCGGGAGAATCGCGTTCGACGCAACGAGATCGGTGAGCGCCATGATGGAACCTGACGAGGAAAGACAGCAGCTTACGGCAGTCGCCTGATCGCCTTAGTGGCTGAGATTGATAGGCTTTTTGCTTCTAGCATCCGCATGATCTTTCCCAGATGAAGGCCCACGCCTGCGGATCATGCTCCAAGGGCGGCGGACCATAAGGACCCCCTGCATCCCCGTCAATGGGGATCGGGGGCGGCCGATGGCTGTGGATCGATCCAGCCGAAATGCCCATCGACGCGACGATAGACGACGTTGATACCGCCATGCGCGGCGTGGCGGAACACGACGACGGGAGCGCCCGTCATGTCGAGTTCGGTCACCGCATCGCTGACCGACAGCCGCCTCAACGCCGTGGTCGATTCGGCGATGATGACCGGCGTGAAGCCATCGAAGTCGGCCTCGCTTTCCTCTTCGGGCGCGGCGATGACGTAACTTGCCGCATCGACAGAACCCTGGCCGTCGACCCGCTCGGGCCGGTGATCCTTCAACCGCCGATGATAGCGGCGCAGCCGTTTCTCGATCCGCACGGCCGCCTGGTCGGCGCTGGCGTAAGCGTCGGCCGCCATGCCCTCGGCCTGCAGCGTGATCTTCGAATCGAGATGGATGGCGCATTCGGTGCGGAACCCGAACCCTTCGCGCGCGAGCGTCAGGTGCCCGGAATAGCCGCCGTCAAAATATTTGCCCATGGCTTCGGCGACGCGGGCAAGCACACGCTCGCGCAAGGCATCGCCGATGTCGAGATTCTTTCCGGAGACACGAAACGACATGCCAGCCTCCGCAGCAATTAATCTGGCTCTATACCCGAGCTAAGTATCGACAAGGTGCGAGTCAACGCGGCGCGCTTGCGCAAGATCCACAACAGATGCGCAAGCTTCTCACAGCCGACCTGCGGGTCGGTCAGGACGGATTAATCAGGAGGCTGCGGCGACTTGCTTTTCCCGCCGACGCTGCACCGAGGAGGGAATGCGCATGGCCTCCCGGTATTTGGCCACCGTGCGCCGCGCGATGTCGATGCCGGCCTCGCGCAGCTTCTCGACGATGGTGTCGTCAGACAGCACATCGGCTGCGGTTTCTGCGTCGATCAATTGTTTGATGCGGTGCCGTACGGCTTCGGCAGAATGCGCCTCACCGCCATGCGCGGCGGCGATCGCCGACGTGAAAAAATATTTCAGCTCGAAGATGCCGCGGCTGGTCGCCATGTATTTGTTGGCGGTCACGCGCGACACCGTCGATTCATGCATGCCGATCGCCTCCGCCACCGTCTTGAGATTGAGCGGCCGCAGGTGTTCGACGCCGCGAGCAAAGAACGCGTCCTGCTGGCGGACGATTTCATTCGATACCTTAAGGATGGTGCGGGCGCGCTGGTCGAGCGCGCGAACGAGCCAGGTGGCGCTCTGCAGGCACTCGGTGAGATAGGATTTTTCCGTGTCCCGGCGGGCCGTGCCGGACACTTCGGCATAGTAGCTTTGATTGACCAGAACCTTGGGCAGCGTGTCCGAATTAAGCTCGACGATCCAGCTGCCATCGGGCGCCGGCCGCACAAAGACGTCCGGCACGATCGGCTGCACCGGCACCGAACCGAAGGCGAGGCCGGGCTTTGGATTGAGCCGGCGGATCTCGGCAATCATGTCGGCAAGGTCATCGTCGTCGACGCCGCAGATCTTTTTCAAACCGGCAAAGTCGCGCCGCGCCAGCACATCGAGCCGCCCGACCAGCGCCTGCATGGCTGGATCGAAGCGGTCCTGCTCCTTGAGCTGGATCGCCAGGCATTCGGCGAGATCGCGCGCGAACACGCCGGAGGGATCGAACGTCTGCAAGACCGCGAGCACGGCCTCGATCTCCGCGGTGCTGGTGCCGAGTTTTTCCGCGGCCGCCTCGAGATCGCCGGCGAGATATCCGGCCTCGTCCACGAGATCGATAAGGTATTGCCCGATCATGCGCCGCGCCGGATCGACAATGGCGAGGACGAGCTGCTCGCGCAACCAGTCCGCCAGCGTCCGCTCTGCGGAAACAAACGATTCCAGATTGTAGTCGCTGTCGTCGCGGCCGCCGGAGCCGATTCCGGCCCAGTCCGAGTATCCGCCAGGCAGCTCCGCGCTTGTGCGCGCACGGATCGGCTCGGCATCGTCACCTGACGCATCGTCGGGCGACGCTCGCGGCCCGTTGTCCTCCGCGGCACCGTCCGGGAATTCAGCGCCGTTCCACACCTCGCCGTTGACGGCCGGCTGTTCCGGCGGCGCGGCGGCCTCGGCCCCGCCCAGCTCCCCCTCACTGTCGGCCCCGCGGTCCAGCAGTGGATTGCGCTCGAGTTCCGCCTCCACATAGGTGACCAGGTCGAGATTGGAGAGCTGCAGCAGCTTGATGGCCTGCATCAGCTGCGGCGTCATCACCAGCGCTTGGCTCTGCCGGAGCTGCAGTCTTTGGGTCAGTGCCATAAGGGGCCAAACTGGTCCGATTCTTGCTTGTCAGACCCCTGTAGAGCAGTTCGTGCACCTTGCCGTCAATGGATTTCCGCCAAATCCTCCCGGGAAATCCTAAAGGGTAAATTCCTCCCCCAGATACAGGCGGCGCACGTCGGGATTATTAACGATATCGTCGGGGCTCCCCTCCATCAGCACCTCGCCGGAATAAATGATGTAGGCGCGATCGGTCAGGCCGAGCGTTTCCCGCACGTTGTGGTCGGTAATGAGCACGCCGATGCCGCGATTGGTCAAATGGCGCACCAGCGCCTGGATATCGCCCACCGCGATCGGATCAATGCCGGCGAACGGCTCGTCGAGCAGCATGTAATTCGGCCGGGTGGCGAGCGAGCGGGCGATTTCGACACGCCGGCGTTCGCCGCCTGAAAGTGCGATCGACGGCGTCTTGCGCAGCCGGGTGATGTTGAATTCCTCAAGCAGCGCGTCGAGATCGCGCTCGCGGCGCCGCGCATCCGGCTCGACCACTTCGAGCACGGCCCGAATGTTCTGCTCGACGTTCAGCCCGCGGAAAATCGAGGCTTCCTGCGGCAAATAGCCGATACCGAGCCGCGCCCGCTGGTACATCGGCAGCTTGGTGACGTCGTGACCGTCGAGTTCGATGCGCCCGTGGTCAGCCTTGATGAGGCCGGTAATCATGTAGAATACGGTGGTTTTCCCGGCCCCGTTGGGTCCAAGCAGGCCCACCGCCTCACCCTGGCGCAGGTAGAGGCTTACCTTCTTGACCACCTGGCGCCCGACGAAGCTCTTTTCCACGCCGTGGACCTCGAGCACGCCCTTGCGCTCGCCGGGTGTGGTCTTGCGATCCGGTAATGCGGCGCCGTTGCCGTCGCTGCGCCGGGTCGGCTTGACGGCCGCAGGCGGCGGATTTTGTGGAGCACGTTCGCGCTCTTTTCGTTCTTGCGGCTGTTGCCGCTCTTGCCGTTCTGGCGGCTGTTGCCGCTCTTTTCGCTCCTGCGGCTGTTGCCGCTCTTTTGCCTCTTGCGGCTGTTGCCGCTCTCTTCGCTCTTGCGGCTGTTGCCGCTCTTGCCGCTCCTCGCGCTCCGGCTGCTCTCGTTGCTTCGGCCGCGGCGGCGGTTTGCTGCGCGCCTTGGTGAGCCGCGCCGGCAGACTCGCGATATCGAGATAGGTGCGGTTGATGGCGCCGCCCATTGACCCAAGACCAATGGCGCCAACCTCGACACTGGCGACGGAATCGCGGCGCGACGGCAGGCGGCGGGATTTTGAGAAAATCTTCAACACGACGATCTCGGGTAGCACATCTTCGCCCCCCACCGCTTCGCCCTGCCCAACTCAGTGGGCAAGAAGAATCTTTGGCTGTTTAGCACAGCGAAGGTGCCGCCGTCGTCTTGTTCACTTTTTGGGACCCGGCCCGACCGTCATGAAACTGGACTGTTGGCCGTTTTGACCCTTTTGCGGGATGATAAGCGCGCGGACGCGGCCCTGCGGAGCGCCGGGGACTCCGGAACCCGACTCGACATGGGCGTCTCCGGTCACCGTATTGACGATCACACGTTCGCCGTGAATGACGTTTTTGCCTTGCGTCACCACGACATTGCCGCTCAGCGTGATCGTCTTCGCCGGCAGATCGTAAACGCCGAGATCACCGCTGGCGGTCTGGTCCTTGCTGACGACGGTGACGCCGCCGTGGGCCTCGATCCGCCGGATATTTTGCGCATCCGGCACCGCGCCAGTTGACGCGCTGGTGTTGGCCGGCGCAGCCGGCTTGGCGCCAGCGCCCGCAATGCCAATCTCCTGGCCGTAAAAAACCACGAGCCTTTTGCAGGTCATCGTGGTGTCGCCCTGCACCACCTTGACGTCGCCCGCGAAGGTCGCTGTCTTGCTTTTGTCGTGAACTTCCAGCGACTTGGCGTCGATCTGAATGGGCTGGTTCTTATCTTGTCCCTGCGCGCCGAGGAGGCCCCCTCCTTCCGGATGCGATCCCTGTGCGGCGGCCGCCGCCGATAGCAGCAAGGCCGCCGCTAAAATCGACAGCCACAGCCCGCGCCTCATGGCTTGACCGCCTTGGCGTCCTGCTTTCCCGACTGCAAGACCATGGTGACATCGGTGAAGCGGAGCACGTCGCCCTTGTTGACGATTTCAAGCGCCTTGGCGTGGAGATCGCCATCGAGCAGCTTCACCCAGACCGGCGTGTTGGACACCACCGTGCCCTTGTTCATGTCGACCGCCGCCTGGCTTAGCCGCGCCTCGTAACCGGTCGAAGACACCAGAAGGATATTGTCGTTGAGCGTCAGCAGGTCAGTCTTCATGTTGTAGACGCCACCATCGGCCGACAAATGCACCATGCTCTTGTCGGCCATCGCGAGCTTGGCGCGGATCCGCTGGAGATTGACGAAATCAGGCTTGGTAATGTCCTGTTGCGCGGAATCGGCAGTGAACTCATACGGCCGTTGATCGGCGGTGAAACCGGTAAGATGCGGCTGCTGCATGGTGATGACCGTGCCCTGGATCACCAGCTTGCCGATCTCTCCTGGCAAGCGCAGTCCGCCGATCGGCAGATAATCGACAGCCACGACCCCGAGCAGAACCAAAGTGACAGCGGCGATGAGACCCGCGCGCAGCCAGCGGACGTGCCGGCTGTGGCGCATCGCGCGCCGATACGTCTGGTCGCTGTCGCCGCGCGACCGTGTTGAAAGGCCGCTGGTCCGCCGCTCCGGACTACGTTCCGTCCTGGCCAGGGAGATGCTCGTCACGTCGTAATCCCCTCGGACCGACTGCCCCGATTCGGCCAACCTGATTCGACCAACCTGATTCGACCAAGACCCTTATTTTAGAGCGCTGTTGCGCGATAGTCCCGCGCGAATATGGCCCAGTCGGGGCCGCCGAACGCGCTTCCGGCTCCCCTTACGGCCGCGTCAAGCGCGGTTTAGGGGCATCTATGAATGAGCGAAGATGTCTTCGCCGGCAAAGCCCGCAAGGTCGAGGTGGACCCGCTCCGGCAGGAAGGAAAAACAGGCGGCGGCGAGCTTGTCCCGGCCTTCACGCGCCAGCATGGTGTCGAGCCTGTCCCTGAGCGCATGCAGATAGAGGACATCGGCTGCGGCGTAGGAAAGCTGCGCATCGCTCAGCTCCGCGGCGCCCCAATCGGATGATTGCTGCTGCTTGGACAATTCGTGCCCCAGCACCTCGCGCACCAAGTCCTTGAGCCCGTGCTTGTCCGTGTAAGTCCGGGCAAGCCGCGAGGCGATCTTGGTGCAATAGACCGGCTGCGGCATGACGCCGAAGGTCTTCTGCAGCATGCCGAGATCGAATCGCGCGAAATGAAAGATCTTGAGGATGCCTGCGTCGGCCAGAAGCCGCTTGAGGTTGGGCGCGTCCGCGGGCTGCGCCGCGATCTGCACCACGTCGGCGGAGCCGTCGCCGGGCGAAAGCTGCACCACGCAGAGCCGGTCGCGGGTGAGGCTTAACCCCATTGTCTCGGTGTCAATCGCGACCGCCGGCACGCCGCTATAGCGCGCCAAGTCCGGTAGATCGCCGCGATGATTACGGATGGTCATGCTGCATTTGCATATCGCAACCGCAATGACGCGTCAAAAAACCCGGACGCTGCCGCGCCGCGTGCTATAATGACTCGTGCAGACTGAGGGACATTTTACGAGGGACGCTTTACCGGGGACGCGTTGAGGGACGCTTTCATGGATTGCTGCATCCCTTCTCCGACTGTCGGGTCGATGCTCCGCGTTGCGGCTGCGGCAGTAATGATGCTGACCGCTGTCTCTGCCACGAGCGCCTTCGCCCAAACCCTGACCGATCCAAACCCGCCCGCAAAGTGGCCGCAGCCTCACGCTGCAAAACCGCCCGCGGTCGCGACCACAAAGCCGTGCCCCGCCTATGGGGCTGGTTTCGTCCAGGTCGCGGGCACAGGCACCTGCATCAAAATCGGCGGATGGGTATCGGTTGAGGGTTCGGCCGGCCACTAAGCTGCGATTAGCTTTTCAGCAAACAGCCAAGGCTCGTTGCAGCGCTGCCAGAAGAGCAGTGCAAACATCCCGCGTCAGCAAGCCAGAGAAATAAGCCTGAACGAGGCCCATGGTGCCCAGGAGAGGACTCGAACCTCCACGGTGTTACCCGCTAGTACCTGAAACTAGTGCGTCTACCAATTCCGCCACCTGGGCTCGTCCCGGATAGGTACGGAGCACCCCGAGCCTTGTCAATCGAGCGGCAACTTCCCCTATACACACCCTATACAGCGGCCAAGCGTTCCTGTATTTCCGCCGCCGATGGCAGCAACGACTAAGTTCGA
>JASHVN010000015.1 GCA_030044555.1 Xanthobacteraceae bacterium
AAGCGGAAATCGCCAGATGGACGCCGCTCCTGAAGGCGCGGCCGAACGGCGATTGATGTTTCGCAATTGATATTTGCAATTGATCAATTGCGGCGCAATTCGGGCGACGCCTTGCTGGCCCGGATGCCGCGCTGGCTGCACATTCAGCTGGAAGTAGGATCAGATCGACGGCGCGCTGCATCGAGCCATTTTTAGACCATTGGCTTGATCCAATGGGCATCCACACTTTGCATTGCTCATCACGCAAAAGCGAACAGCGCGCCGCGGTGCCCTCCTATCTCGGTGCTACCGTTGACGGTTACTCTGAGCCGTTCCATCCCGCCGGCTGAGCGCGGCCACCTGCGAGCGGCGCCAGAGCCGGCGAGATGCAAAATCTTTTTTTCAGGAGGTGTTCGTGTCGCAAACCGTCGCAGAAATTCTGGTTGACGTGCTCGAACAGATCGGCGTCAGGCACATTTTCGGATTGATCGGCGACTCGCTTAATCCGCTCGCCGATGCGGTCCGCCGCAGCAAGATCGAATGGATCGGCGTGCGCCACGAAGAAGGCGGCGCGCTCGCCGCCGCCGGCCAGGCCAAGCTCGCCGGTCGGCTTGGCGTCTGTTGCGGCACGACCGGTCCGGGCAGCACGCATCTGGTTGCCGGTCTCTACGAGGCGAGCCGTGATCACGCGCCGGTGCTGGCGATCTCCGGCGACATGCCGCGCAAGATGCAGGGCACCGATTACATCCAGACGACTGCGCCTGATCTGTTGTTCCGCGACGTCTCGCTCTACACCGAAACGATCTCCTCGGCAGCGCAAGCGCCCGCGGTCATTCATCAGGCCATTGCGGCGGCCTATGCGGGACGCGGCGTCGCTCACCTCACCGTGCCGCAGGATGTTTTCGAGAGTAAGGCGGATAGCGGCGTTTCCAGCGTGGCAACGCTGCGGCCGCGCCCGCAGATCGTGCCGAGCGCGGAAGATATCGAGGCCATCGTTCGCCGCATCGATGCGGCCAAGAGCATCGTCATCATGTGCGGCGGCGGATGCGAAGGCGCGGCCGAAGAGCTGCGCGCGCTGTCGGATCGGCTCAAGGCGCCGCTTATCCATTCGGTCAAAGGCAAAGACATCATGCCTTACGACGATCCGCGCTGGATGGGCGGCATCGGCATGATCGGCACCAAGGCCGTGTACAACGCGGTCATGCATTGCGACCTATTTCTCATGCTCGGCACCGACTATCCCTATTCGGAATTTTTGCCGCGCAAAGGCGGCGCGATCCAGATCGACGAGCGCGCGCATGTGCTCGGGCGGCGCGCGCCCACGGCGCTTGGCGTGGTTGGTTCCGTGCTGCCGACCGTGAAGCTGCTGCTGGGAAAAGTCGCGGCCAAAAGCGACGTTGGCTTCTTCGACCAGGTCACCGGCGAGCGCAGGAAATGGGACGACATGCTGAACAAGCAGGCCGATCCCGCGCGCAGCAAGGATCGCCTGCATCCGCAGGCAGTGGCGCGCACGGTCAGCGACCTCGCCAAACGCGATGCGATATTCGTCCTCGACACCGGGTTGAACACGCTGTGGTCGGCGAACTGGATCAGGCAAAGCGGTTCGCAGCGGATCATCGGCTCGTTCAATAACGCCGCGGTCGGAACCGCGCTCGGCCAGGCCAACGGCATTGCGGCGCTCGATCGCTCGCGCCAGGTCATCGCGCTCACGGGCGACGGCGGCTTCAATATGCTGATGGGCGAGTTCCTCACCGCCGTGCACCACAAGCTGCCGGTCAAGGTCGTGGTCTACAACAATTCGTCATTCGGTCTCATTCCGCTCGAGGCCGAATCGATCGGGCTCCCCGCCTACCGCAAGGGCACCGACTTCCCCAATCCGGATTTTGCGGCGCTTGCCCGCGCCTGCGGCGGTTATGGGTTCAAGGCCGGCAAGCCCGGCGAGCTGCAGGCCGCGATCAATGAGGCGCTCGCCGTCGATGGTCCGGCGATCGTCGATTGCGTGGTGGCTGCTGACGAGATGCCCAACTTCCCGCATCTCGAACTTGAAAAGATCGGCAACTACGCGGTAGCCAAGGTCAAGGAAGCGCTCCTCGCCTTCTGCGGCGGGTGACGTCAGAGCATGATCCCGAAGAGCCTGCCCTCGGACCTGATCCGGGGGTGGAAACCGTTTTTCGAATAAGCATGCCCTCGGGCTTGATCCGAGGGATCATGCTCAAAGGAAAAATCTAGCCGCGCATCTCGCGTTGCCACCGCTCCGTGAGCGCCTTGCGGTCGAGCTTGCCGCGCTCCGTCTTTGGCAGGGCGTCGCTCAGGAAAATCCGCTTTGGCGCCTTGAAGGCTGGCAGCGCGCCGCAATAGCGCAACAGCGCGCCGGCATCGGCCGCCGCGCCCGGCCGGGTGACCACATAGCTGACGACTTCCTCGCCGTAGATTGCGTCCGGCACGCCGACCGTGGCTGCTTCGATCACGTCGGCGTGCTGCATCAAGAATGAATCGATCTCGACCGGTGAAATCTTGGCGCCGCCGCGGATGATCAGCTCCTTCTCGCGGCCGGTGAGCGTCAAAAATCCGTCCGCATCGAGCGCGCCGAGATCGCCGGTGCGAAAGCGGCCGCGACAATGAATTTTCACCTCGCCGTCCTCGCCAAGATAGCGGTACGGGTGGTCGCCGAGGCCGCCAAGCTCCACATAACCGATTTCGCCTGCGGGCAGGCGGTGCCCGTCGGCATCGACGATGGCGAGATCGTGATAGGCCAAGGGGCGTCCGACCTTGCCGAGCCGCCGCTGTTCGCCCGGAATAGCGGCAATCCAGCTCACTTCGCTGGCGCCGCAGCCTTGCGCGACCGGGATGCCGAATTTTTGTTCGAACCGCTTCCACTCCTCCAGCAAGAGCGGCGCCGAACTCGAGGTGACGAAGCGCAGTTTCGGCAGACGATCGCCATGCGCGTTTTGCTCGCTGTTGAGCAGCATGTTGATCGTCGTCGGATTGCCGGCCGCAATGGTGACGTCGTGCTCGCGCACATGCTGGAAAAAACGGCTCACCGAGAATTTTTCTCCCAGAATCAGCGTGGCTCCGCGGTTGACGACCGAGAGCCCGCCCAGCGTCTGCGCCGAATTCCAGCTGAAGGGGCGGAAATCGTAGAGCCGGTCTTCGGCGCTGATGCCGAAGGCATGGCCGAGCGGATCGATATTGAGCAGATATTCGCGAAAGCTCAGAATGACGCCCTTGGGCCTGGCGCTGGTGCCCGAAGTGAAGAGGATGACGGCGTCGTCATCCGCGTGAGCCGCCTCGGCCGGCGCGCTCGGCGTGCAGCGCGCAATCTCGGCGAACAGCGTATCGGGCTCCGGCTTGTCAAAACGGCCGATGCGCAGATGCGGCGCCGTTGCAGCGGCGACCAGGTCGTCGAGGCCCAGGCCGGTCTGGTAGAAAATGAGCTGCGGCTTCAACCGCTCGAAGATGTTGCCGAGCTGGTTGCGGTTCATTTCGACATGGATGGTGCAGATCGTGGCGCCGGCGGCCATCACGCCGAGAAAGCAGAGCAATTGCTCGATCGAGTTGTTGGCAAGGAGCGCCACCCGGTCGTTGCGGCCGATCCCGCGGTCGCGCAGAAATGTCGCGAAGCGGCCGACGATCTCGTGCAACTCCCCATAGGTGACAGTGCGCCCGTCATCGGCCGCAATGACCCACGGCTTGCCCGGCGCGCGTTCCGCGGCCTGGGCGATCCAGCTACGCAACAGGTTTGAGCCCGAGTCTGTCTGCATGATAGTCTGTCTGCATGATAGGATGACCGTACAATTGCTTAGCAATATAAGCATCTTGCCGTGAGGCAACACAAGGTACAGGTGATGGCGCAACAGAACTTCATGCCCGACCCGATGGCGACGCCGATTGGCAACGGCGCGACCGCGGCGCGATCGAACACGGCGCCGTTTCTGCCCTATCACGACCTGCGCCAATGGCTCGAAGAGGCGCACAAGCTCGGCGAGGTGCAGGAAGTCGGCGGGCTGACCTATGAGCGCGATATCGGCATGGTGGCGGAAATGTCGGCGCATGCCGACGATGCGCCGTGTTTCGTGTTCCGGGACGTGCCCGGCACGATGCCGGGGAGCCGCCTCCTGGTCAATTTCTTCGCCGGCAAGCGCAAGAACATGACGCTCGGCTTTTCCACCGAACTGTCCAAGCTCGAATTAAGCGAAAGCTTTCGCGTCAACCACGCCGGGATGCTCAAGCGCATTCCGCCGAAATTCGTCGAGTCGGGGCCGGTGATGCAAAACGTGGTGACCGGCGATGCCATCGATGTGACCAAGTTCCCGGCCCCGCAATGGCATCCGAAGGATGGCGGCCGCTATATTGGCACCGGCTGCTACAACATCATGCGCGATCCCGACAACGGCTGGATCAATTGCGGCACCTACCGCGTCATGATCCACGACGCGAAGACACTCGGTTTCTACATCTCGCCGGGGAAGCACGGCCGCGTGATGCGTGACAAATATGCGGCGCGCGGCGAGCGCATGCCGGTCGCCATCGTCTGCGGCGGCGATCCGATGAGCTTCCTCATGGGATCGAGCGAAGTGCCGCAAGGCGTGTGCGAACTCGACGTGATCGGCGGCATGCGCGGGCAGCCGGTCGAAGTGATCAAGGGCCCGATTACCGGATTGCCCATTCCGGCCAACGCCGAGATCGTCATCGAGGGGTTCGTCGAGCCCGGCAACGTGCGTGAGGAAGGCCCGTTCGGCGAGTGGACCGGCTATTACGCGAGCGATGAGCGGCCGGAGCCGGTGATCGACGTCAAGGCGATCTATCATCGCCACGAACCGATTCTGCTCGGCTGCGTGCCGCAGCGCCCGCCTGACGAAATCTGCCGCTGGCGCGCCATCGTGCGCTCGGCACTGTTGCGCGAGAACATCGAGAAAGCCGGTGTGCCCGGCATCACCGCCGCCTGGGCGCACGAAGTCGGCAACGCGCGGCTGTTGCTGGCGGTGGCTTTGAAGCAGCGCTATCCCGGCCACGCCAAACAGGCCGGCCATATCGCCGCGCAGTGCCATGTGGGCGCCTATTGCGGCCGCTATGTCATTGTCGTCGACGACGACATCGACGTCTCTAATCTCGAAGAGGTGATCTGGGCCTTGATCACCCGTTCCGATCCGGCGACCTCGATCGATATCGTGCGCGGCGCCTGGTCGACGCCGCTCGATCCGCGCATCGAGCCGGAGCGCAGGGCCGTTGGCGACTACACCAACAGCCGCGCCATCATCGATGCCTGCCGCCCCTGGCACTGGCGCGACAAATTCCCGGCGGTCAATATGCCAACGCCTGAAGAACGGCGCGAGGGGCTGCAAAGGTTTGGAGACCTGATGAAAGGGTGAACCGATGAGCAGCAACGCGCAATGGCCCGACCTGCCGCTTTCGGCATGGAGCGACAGCTGCGACACGCTGCACCTGTGGACGCAGATTGCGGGCAAGGTCGTTCTCAAGCTGACGCCGCTGGTTAATCATTGGTGGAACGTCACGTTTCATGTCGACGCCCGCGGCATGGCCAAGCGGGCGATACCTTATCAGGGCCGCGTCTTCGATATCGTTTTCGATTTCCTCGATCATCGTCTCGACATCGAAGTCAGCGATGGAGGCCGCGAGAGCCTGCCGCTTCGGCCGATGACGGTCGCCGATTTCTACGCCGCATTCATGGAACGCCTGCGGCGGCTCGGCATCGATGTGGATATCTGGACCATACCATGCGAGATCGCTGAGTGCGTTGCCTTCGATCAGGATCGCACCCACGCGCAGTACGATCCCGAATACGTTTCGCGTTTTCACCAGGCGCTGGTCCAGTCCACGCGGGTGATGCAGGAATTCCGTTCGCGCTTCATCGGCAAGGTGAGCCCGGTGCATTTCTTCTGGGGCAGCTTCGATCTTGCGGTGACGCGCTTTTCCGGCCGCACCGCGCCGCCGCCGAAAGGTCACACGCCGAATGTCGCCGACTGGGCGATGGCCGAGGCGTATTCACACGAATGTTCAAGCTGCGGCTTCTGGCCGGGTAATGGCGGCTTCGGGCAGGCGGCGTTTTACGTTTATGCCTATCCGGAGCCGGAAGGTTACGGCGATGCGCGCCTCACCGTATCGGCGGGCGCTTACAACAAGGACGTCGGGCAATTCATTCTGCCTTACGACACGGTGCGGCAGGCGCGCGATCCGGACGCTTTGCTGCTTGGGTTTTTGCAGGAGACGTACGCGGCTGCGGCCAATTTGGCGAAATGGGACCGCGCGGCGCTCGAGCGTGCGCCGAATTGGGCTCGGCCGTTCTGATACCCGGCGGCAATCAGCCGTGCTGAGCTTACGAGGCCGCGGCTGCAACAAAGCGCGGCTTGACCGCCGGATTGGCGAGCCGCAGCGGCTCGCCTTTCTCGAATTTCTGGATCTGCTCGAAACATTCGCCAAAATAGAGCTCGAAATTGTCCCATTCGGCCCAGCCGAGATGCGGCGTGCATAAAACGTTCGGCATTTTCAGAAACGGATGCGCGCCGCCCATGATCGGCTCTTCTTCGTAGACGTCGACCGCCGCATAGCCGGGGCGCCCTTTGCGCAGCGCTTCAAGCAAAGCGCCCGGCTGCACCAGCTCGGCGCGCGCCACATTGACGAACAACGCCGTCGGCTTCATGCGGGCGAAATCTTCGGGCCCGATCAGCCCTCTGGTCTCGCGCTGCAAGCGAACGCTGATCGAAAGCACATCCGCGCGCTCGAACAGGTCGTCCTTGGACCGCGCGACCTCGTAACCGGCAGCGGCGGCCTTCTCCAGCGAGTTCTTCTGCCCGAAGGCGAGCACCTTCATGCCCAGCCCCTTGCCGCCTTCCGCCACCAGCGACCCGATCGCACCCAAGCCATAGATTCCGAGCGTCGACCCGCGGATCCGGTGCGACAAGGTGCAGGGCCAGTCGCCGCGCTTCATGCGCTCGGCTTCGAGCGCGATGTTGCGGCGCGAGGCGACGATCAGCGCCAGCGTTAATTCGGCCGGAGCGACGGGAGAATTGCTGGAGCCGGTCGAGACCGGAATGCCGAGCGCGGTGGCGGCGGCGAAATCGATCCTTTGCGAGTTGCGGCCGACGAGCGCAAGCAGCTTGCATTTGGGCAGACGTTCGAGCAGCGCGCGGGAGAACAGAACGCGCTCGCGGATCGATACGACAATGTCGGCATCACGCAGCCGCTCGACCAGCTGATCGAGATCGCGCGCCGGCTCGCGATAGCGAACGACCTCGTGGTGGCGGATCATGGCGAAGCAGGCGAGCTGATCCACCATGTCCTGATAGTCGTCGGGGATTGCGATTTTCATTTTCGTACGCTTGTGGGGGGACTTTTCAGAAGCGAGCGGCGGCTGTGGCGAGCCTCGGCTTCCGAAGACCCGCCCGCTATTAGCAAGCGATGATGAAATTCTGCCGATCAGCGCGGCAAAACTCAAGCCGCCGCGGCTTGCGCCTTTCGTTCCAGAACGAAGTCGTAATCCACGACATAGAACGGTTCGTTCATGATCTCGCCCGAGGGCGCCTTGCTGCCGGCCGGCATCTTTTTGAACGCGACGATCAGCGGCTCTTTCACGCCGTAGACGGCGTCGTCATTGATCCACTCGTCGCCGGACTCGAACAGATGCGTGACCAGCCCGTGGTAGCCCGGCGCCTCGACGGCGAAGTGAATGTGCGCCGGCCGCATGTGGCTCATATTGGTCCGGTTCATCAGCTCGCCGATGGTGCCGTCCATCGGGATGGTGTAGGCGATCGGCTTCACGGTGCGGATCAGATACGAGCCGTCACCCTGGGTGCGATAAAGCCCGCGCATCCACGGACCGTCGATCTCTGGACGTTGCGCCTCATAGAGGCCGTCGCCATCAGTCTGCCACAGGTCGAGCGTGGCGCCGGCGAGCGGTTCGCCGTTGAGCCCACGCACCGCGCCGGTGACGAAGCAGACGATGCCCGGCGCGTCGACCGCCATGTTGCCGCCATTGGCGACAGCCGGCGCGTCCGCAATATGAAACGGCCCTTCGACCGTGCTCGGCGTCGCCCCGTTTTGCTGCCGATGATTGATGGCGTCGACCAGCATGCTCACGCCAAGAACGTCAGAGAACAAAATAAATTCCTGACGCTTCTCGTCGCATAGCTTGCCGGTCCGGGTGAGGAAGTCGATGGCCGTAGCCCATTCCGCGGACGTCGGCTCGATTTCGCGCACGAAAGCGTGGAGGTGCTTCACCGCTGCCGTCATCACCTGCCGCAGCCGCGCATCGGGAATGTCAGTCCAGCGCTCGCGCACCACATCGGTCAAAGTCTTTTCGGTCACATAGGCCATGGTGATCTCCTCGGCCATGGTGGTCTCCTGCCAATTGCGAATGTCACTTGTGTCAGCGTCACTTGCCCTCGATTTCGCGCCGCACCAGGGCTGCGCCCTCGGCCATGGCCTTCATCTTAGCAAATGCAACCATGCGCGGCAGATATTTCATGCCGCAATCCGGCGCCACCACCACCCGATTTCCCGGAATATGGGCGAGCGCCCGCCGAATCCGCTCGGCGACGGTCTGCGGCGTCTCCACACTCATGTCGGACAGATCGATAACGCCGAGAATGATGGTTTTCGACGGCAGCTCGCGCAAAACTTGGAGATCGAGTTTCGGCTGCGCCGCCTCGATCGATATCTGCTGCGCCTTGGAGCCTTCAAGCTCGGGCAGGAATGAATAGCCGGACGGCTTCTCGTGCACCACGGCGGCGTAACCAAAGCACAGGTGCACCGCGACCGTGCCGGTAACACCGGCGAGCGCCCGGTCGAGCGCTTTCAACCCATATTGCCGCGCCTTGTCGGGGTGCTGCTGCATCCACGGCTCGTCGATCTGCACCACGTCGGCGCCGGCCGCGAACAGATCCTTGATCTCGGCATTGACGGCGTCCGCATAGGCGAGCGCGAGCGCTTCCTCGTCCTTGTAGTAATCGTCCTGCGCCTGTTTGCCCATCGTGAACGGGCCCGGCACCGTCGCCTTGATCTGCCGGTCGGTATTGGCGCGCAGCACTTTGAGGTCGCGGAGTTCGACCGGATTTTTCCGCCGGATCGGCCCGACCACGCGCGGCACCGGTATGGGCTTGCCGCTGCGGTTGATCGTGGTGCCGGGATTATTCACGTCGATGCCGTCGAGCGCAGTGGCGAACCGGTTGGAGTAGCTTTCGCGCCGCTGCTCGCCGTCGCTGATGATGTCGAGGCCGGCGCGCTCCTGATCGCGAATGGCAAGCCTTGTGGCGTCGTCCTGCGCCGCCTCCAGCTTTTCGGGCGGCACAAGCCACAGGTCGTCGGCGCGCACGCGCGGCACCTGCTTCGACAATTTCTCGCGGTCGATCAGCCAGTCCGGCTGCGGGTAGGAGCCGACGAGGGAGGTTGGAAACAGCATTGTTTACGCCTCCCCCGCCATTTCGCGTTACGAAGGTGAACTGACCTTAAGCCTTCACCGCATTGGCGTAAGGATAGATCACATTGCCTGTCTTCATGTCGTCGGGTTTGAGCACCGTCTGGTAGCTCATACCGCGCCAAGTCTCGAGATTCGCGGCATCAGTAATGCCGTGATACTGGACCTGCAACTGACGGGCGACCACCCACTCGCCGTTTTTGCCGAATCGCACGCCCTCGGCCATGATGCTGTTGACGGCGTTGTTGCGCAGATAATTGGCGATCTTGTCGTCGTCGATGCTTTTGGTGCCTTCGACCGCCTGCTGCAGCACCTGCAGGTAAGCGTAGCCCCATCCCCCGAGATAATAGCCGAGCGGATCGATGCCGAGCTTCGGCGCGCGCGCCTGGTATTTTTTGAAGAAATCCGCGGCAGGCGCCATCATTTTCTCCGACGGGACCCAGTTGTCGTAGTTGACGACGCCGTTGAGGTGCCCCTTGAGCTTGCTCTTGATGGCGGTCGCCTGCAGCCCGACCATGGCGCCGCCGATCATCTTCGGCTTGAAGCCGAGTTCGTTGGCGGAGAGCAGCATGCCGACCGAGCTCAGCGGATACGAGCAGATGCATAGCAGATCCGGATTGCTCGCCTGGATCGCGCGGATCACCGGCGAGAAGTCGGTGGTGTTTGGCGGATAGGTCCTGTCGTAAATGATCTTGAAGCCGTATTGCTTGGCGTTGGCGCGCGCGCCTTCCGCCGCGTTGCGCGAGAACTCGGCGTCCTCAGCCGCGATGGCGACGGTTTGCGGCTTGGGATTTTGCGCCGCGGCGACCTGAAAGAAGCCTTCGGAGATCGTTGCCTTCGGATTCGGGCCGCCGGTCGGGATGTAGGAGAAGTATCGCGGATAGTGGAATTCACTGTTGGCATCGAGCGCAAACAGGCTGATGAAGGTCTTGTTCTTCTGCATCACGATAGGAATGGCCGGCGCCACCATGTTGGTGGCGTAGCCGCTGACCACGAGGTCGGCTTTGTCGACGTCGAGCAGCTTGGTGTAGATGCCCGGCACGTTCGACGGATTGGACTGGTCATCGTAATGAATGAGTTGCACCTGGCGGCCGAGGAGGCCGCCCTTGGCGTTGATCTCCTCCTGCCAGATTTGCGCACCGAGCAGTGCCTGTTGGCCGTTGACGGCCAGCGGGCCGGTCAGCGCCATGCCGAAGCCGATCTTGATCGGCACGCCTTGGGCGAAGGCGCGCCCGCCGGCCAATGCGGGTGAAATCAGGGCGGCGCCGATGCCGGCATTCACGCCGCGGCGGGTGACGTGTTTACTCATGGTTCCCTCCAAAAGCCTTTTCATTTCGTTGCACCCTGGCGGTCCGCCGGGCATCCGGGCGTAACTGCCCGCCGCCGAGGTTGACGCGACAGTGTCGCGCTTAGGATGCCCTGCTTTGGCAGCCGTGAAAAGAGAGCGGGGAGGCCTGCGTGGCAATATGACAGAGCATGAATAACGGGCCGGAAAGCCTTGACCGCGGCCGCCGCCAATTGTTAGGCGGGACGCGGGCTCGTCGTCTCCCAGGAACGAGGACGCGCATGATTGTCCTGTCCATCAACGGCAGTTCCCACGCGGTCGATGTCGAACCCGATACACCCCTGCTCTGGGTCTTGCGCGACACGATCGGGCTCACCGGCACGCGATATGGCTGCGGCATTGCCCAATGCGGCTGCTGCACCGTGCATATCGACGGCGCCGCCGTCCGCTCCTGCCAAGTGCCGGCCGGCGCGGTGGGCAACCGCGCCATCACCACGATCGAGGCGCTCGCGCAGAACGGCACGCTGCACCCGGTGCAGCAGGCCTGGATCGATCTCGACGTCCCCCAATGTGGCTATTGCCAGAGCGGCATGATCATGGCGGTCGTCGCGCTGTTGAAACAAAAGCCAAAACCGACCGATGCCGATATCGACGCCGCCATTACCAATATCTGTCGCTGCGGCACTTATCAGCGCATTCGTGCGGCCATCCACCGCGCGGCCGACTTAGCTTAGGCGCTTCCACCGCGTTGCCGCCTGCCGCTGTGCAGCTTATCGTCCGGCTGACAAGCAACCAGGAAAGTACCGATGAACGACGTGACCGCGCAGCCCGAGGCGCAAGCAAGCTACGCCGAGAAGGCTTGGCAATCCGACATCATTGTCGACCTCATCAAGCATTACGGCTTTCCCTTTATTGCGCTCAATCCCGGCGCCAGCTATCGCGGGCTGCACGATTCGCTGGTCAATTATGGCGGCAATCAGCCGCCGATCCTGCTCTGTCAGCACGAAAAAATCGCCGTGCAGATCGCCCATGGCTACGCCAAGGCCACTGGCAAGCCGATGGTGGCAATCGTGCACGATGTCGTCGGCATGCTGCATGCGACCATGGGCATCTACTACGCTTATATCGACCGCTGCCCCGTGTTCGTAATCGGCGCCACCGGCCCAATGGACGAAAGCCGCCGGCGGCCGTTCATCGACTGGATCCACACCGCCAACGTCAACGGCGAGCAGCTGCGTCATTACGTGAAGTGGGACTATCAGCCTTCGAGCATCGAAGGCGTGCCGGATTCGTTTGCGCGCGCCTATGCGGCGATGATGACGGAGCCGCAAGGCCCGATCTACATGTGCTATGACGCTTGGCTGCAGGAGCAGCCGCTGACCGCAGAGGTGGCGCTGCCGAAGGCGGCCGACAACAAAGTGCCGGTCCCGATGGCGGCCGATCCGGCGGCGCTTGCCGAGGTTGCCGACCGGCTCCTTGCCGCCAAATATCCGGTGCTGATGGCGGAATACGTGGCGCGCAGCGCCGACGGCTTCGATAATCTGGTGGCGCTCGCCGAAACCGTCGGCGCCGGCGTGTTCGACGTGCATGCGCGGCTTAATTTTCCCAACCGCCACAAGCTCAACTTGAGCTGCGAGAAGGAAGTCTTTCGCGACGCCGACCTGATCCTCACGCTGGACACGCGCGACTGGGAGAAGTCGACCCATTTCAACGATCGCACCAAGCGCCAAGTGGTGCCGCATTATCCGCCGCATTGCGAGATGATCGAGATCGGCTTCGGCGAGATCAATTTGAGCAAATGGTCGATGGATTACGCGCGCATGCCGACATGCAGCCTACGCGTGCTCGGTGACACGTTGACGGCCATTCCCGAACTGACGCGGCTGTGCCGCGAGCGCATTGCCAAGAGTCCTGCGCTGGCCAGGAGCGTGGCCGAGCGCAGTGCGATCGTCGCCAACAAGCACGACGAACTTTTCGGCAAATGGACCGAGCAGGCGAAAAAAGATTGGGACGGATTGCCGATCACGCTGCCGCGGCTCGCCAGCGAAATCTGGGACGTGATCAAAAATGAGGATTGGGTGCTCACCGGCGCCAACCTGCAGGAATGGTGCTACAAGCTGTGGGATTTCGACAAGGCCTATCGCCATTGCGGTCAGGCGCTCGGCACCGGCACGCAGATCGGCACCTCGCTCGGGGTGGCGCTGGCGCACCGCGGCACCGGGCGGCTCGTTGTCGACATTCAGCCCGACGGCGATCTGATGTTCGATGCCGGTGCGTTGTGGAGCGCGGCCAAGAACAACATCCCGATGCTCATCGTCATGTACAACAACCGCGCCTATTACAATGACTGGGAGCACCAGATCCGCGTGGCCAATTTCCGGGGCACGCCGGTCGAGCGCGCCTATATCGCGCAAGACATTGCCGGCCCCGAGCCTGACTTCGCGACGATCGCCAAAGGCATGGGCTGGTACGCCGAGGGTCCGATCGAAAAGCCGGCCGACATCGCGCCGGCGCTGCGCCGCGCCATCGCGCAAGTAAAGGCCGGCAAGCCGGCGCTGGTCGATACGGTGGTGCGCCCGCGCTAGACCTTGATCCAATTCGGTTGAATCGGATCAAGGTCTAGATTTTTTCTTTGAGCATGATCTTATCCGAAAACCGGTTTCCACTTTTCGGGATCATGCTCTAAGCCCGCGGGGTCGGCCATCCGCAGCTTTGCAAGCGTCTACGCGCGGCCCCCGGCCAACGCGGAATTTCGCCAGGCGAACGCGCGCCTTTCGAGGCGTGCGAACACGCCGTATTCCAGGACCAGCATCAACACCACGAATGTCACGATCCAGGCCAACGTCTGCCTGATGTCGAATTGCTGGAACCAGAAGAAGAACATGTAGCCAATGCCGAATTTGAGTCCGAACGTTTCCGCCAGCGCCACGATCTTCCAGGTCTGGCCGAACGCATAGCGGAAGGCGGAAAAAATGTACGGCATGAGCTGCGGCAGATAGACATGGCGCAGCAGCAGCGAGCGTTGCGCCTTGAAGGTCACCGCCATTTCGATCAACGACTTATCCATGGCCTTGGTGCCCTCATACATGTTCACCGCGACGAAAGGGGTGACCACGGCCATGACGGCGACAAGTGCGCCGGCTTCGCTGAAGCCGAACCACATGATGGCAACAAAAACCATGAGGATGGTGGGCGTCGTCAGCAAGAGAGGAATGAGCGCGAATAGCGAGCGCTCACAGAGCCGGTTCAATCCCATCGCCAGGCCAATCCCGATGCCGGCGACCATGGACGCGGAGAATGCAATGAAAATCCGCGCGAGCGTTATTCCGATGTCGAAGTAAGCCGATTCTCCCTCCGGTCCCGGCGTCCCGAGATTGTGGATGATGGTTCGAGCGATCGACAACGGATCCGGCAGAACTTCAGGGTCGTTTACCGCCGCTGCTCCGGCCCACCACAGCAGGATGAGCACGATGATCGATCCGGCACGCAAGCCGATGTTCTTGAGATGGCGCTCCATCTAGGCTTTCGCCTCCACCACGCTGAAAAACTCGCGCACCAGGCTTTTTTCCAGATCAAAGAGCGTGGAATCATCCAATTTCCGCGGCCGCGGAACGTCGACGGCCACGCGTTTGAAGATTCGCGCCGGTTTCGTACTCATCATGTAGATGTTGTCCGACAAAAAGACGGCTTCGGAGAGATCGTGGGTAACGAACAGGATGGTCGGCTTGGCGCGGGTCAGAATCTCCATGAGGTCAAAGCGCATTTTTCTCGCAGTGATGGCGTCGAGATGACTGAACGGCTCATCCATCAGGAGAATGTCCGGTTCGATAGCCAGCGCACGAGCGATGGCGACCCGTTGCTGCATGCCGCCGGAAAGGTTCAGCGGGTAGTTGCGCTCCTGCCCGGCGAGTCCGACCATTTCAAGATTCTTCGCGACCAGTTCCCCCCACTTTTGTCGCGGTACGTTCTGCGCCTGCAAAACGAAGTGAATGTTGCCCTCAACCGTCAGCCAGTTGAGAAGGCGCGGATTCTGAAAGACATAAGCGATACGCGGCTCTGCGCCGCTCCTGCCGGCTTTCGGATGGATAGTGACAGTGCCTCCATCATAGGATTCGATGCCGGCGATGACGTTGAGAAGAGTCGACTTTCCGCAGCCCGAAGGACCTACGATGCTGACGAATTTGCCTTCGTGCACCATCAGGCTGATGTCGTGGAGAACCACGAACTCGTCACCAGAGCCGGGAGAGGGAAATCGCTTCGTCAGCCGGTCGATGGTGATGGCTGCGGATCCCGTCAGATTCTGCGTCGCGGGCTCTTCTGCTATGACAACCTCCGAATCGCTGCGTTGAACGTTATGGGCGCGATACGCGGACATATTTCAGACCTTTCGGCGGATTTTCCCAAATTAAACCGGGGCGCCCGCATTTGCGCGCTCCGGCACGCAGTTGAATCGCCTTTGGCGCGTCATGTCGCAACTTGCGGCCTCCAGGCAAAGGTCCGCCGCGCCCAGGTGCGAAACACCAGCAGATCGATCAGAACCATGATGATCATGAAGCTCACGCCCCAGGCCAGCATCATGTCGACCCGCGTATCCTGAAACCAGTAGATCAGTTTCTGGCCGACGCCGCTGCCGACCCCGAAAGCTTCGGCAACCAGCGCAATCTTCCACGACAGCGACAGCGCGATTCGCAGCGATGAAAAGATGTAGGGCATGAGCTGAGGGATCAGAACCTTGCGCAGTATCAACAATCGGTCTGCCTTGTAGACTTCGCCCATCTGCACGAGGTCTTTTTCGATCGCCTTGGTGCCCGCCCATATGTTCATTGCGACATAGGGGAAGACGATGAGAACAATCGTGAAGATGGGTGCGGTCTCGGACAGACCGAACCAGAGTACGGAAAGAAAGGCCCAGCAAATGGCGGGAAACGTCAGCAAAACCATGATCCAGCTGTCGAAGAAAATCTCGATGCCGCGCTTTAGCCCCATGGCGAGACCGAGCGCCGTCCCAATCAGCATGGAAATGACAAAGCCTTCGAATATGCGCGCCAGTGTCTGGCCTATCACGGTGTACGACGCCGGATCGCTGTAGATCGCAATCATTCGTTCAAGCAGAACTTCCGGGCCGGGAAAGAAGATCGGGTAAAAAAAGAGAGAAATGGCCTTCCAGACGGCCAGGCACGCCGCAAGCGTCAACACGCCCGGCAACACCCGGCCTATTGAGCCGGGCAGAGGCCGATGCTTGGTCTTTTTCAGCGGCATTCGCGCAATCAGCTCTCCACGAACAGGGCGTATTTGTCCTCGGCGGGGACCTTATCGAGGATGCCGGTGCGTTGGCACACTTCCAGGAATTGCCACTGCGCATCGACCGCTTTGCGGGACCAGTCGGTCATGAACATGTTCTTCGACTGCAACCACGTTTTATATTCGGCGACATCCTCGGGCTTGGTCACCCCGGCAAGCGCGCCGTGGCTCTTCACCGCGGCGTCGAGATTCTCCGGCTTCTCCAGCCAACGAAACGAGGCCTCGGCCGCGGCAGCGAAATTTTTGGCCCGCGTCTGATCCTCATCGACCCAGCTTCTCCAGGCGACCAGCGGCGCCGCCCACACGATCGGGTAACCGGTCTTTTGTTTCCAGTAATCGTTCGGCGAGAACAGCACCCGAAACTTGTCAGTCTGTGCTTCGGCCGCAAGATTAAGCGATGAGATGTTGATCATCGCATCCAGCTGGCCGTTCTCCAGCAGCTTGGTCAATGCCGGGCCGGCGACTTGCTGCAGGCTAGTGTCCTTCACCACATCGATCTTATAGCCGTCGATCATCGCGGCGCGCGCCGCCTTGAAGGAGCCGGCGCCGGTCGAAAAGGTACCGAATTTCTTGCCGCGCAGATCGGCGGGCGTCTTGTACGGCGAGTTTTTAAGCACGAGGACGTCTTGGACCACCGTGAGCCCGCCGCCGATGATCACCCAATCGAGGCCCTGATTGATCTTCTGGATGGCGTCGATCCCCGAATAGGTATCGACCATGCATTGTCGGCTCGGCAGTCCGGCAAGGAATCCTGCGAACGGCCGCGGATCGGCGCTCAGGTCGATGCCATGCTTGGCGAAAACGCCGGCATCTTTCGCGCCCAGATAATTCAAGACGAACACGCTCTCTGCAGGAATGACCATGTGGACGTTCTGTAGAGCGGGATCGGCTTTTGCAGGCGGGCGCGGCCCCAGGCCGGCAGCGGTCAACGAGCCAAGGCCGGCCAGCAATAATGATCGTCTCGTCGTCATGAATCCTCCCGCGATTTTTTGCTTGTATTATTCGCCCATTATTGAAAGCGAGCCCACAAGGTAAACGCGGAAAAAACACGCAGTTTATGCGTGATATCGTCGCGCAGAGCCTGATTTCAATTTGGGGCACGGGCAGGCGCCGTCACGCCTGCCGAGGCGGCTGGTTTCGTATGCTTCAGCGCCAGAATTCCGTGAACTGCTCGGCAAGGGCCCTGCCTTGGTTATAACCGGCTTTTGCGACGGGCGGACGCGTCGACGGATCCATCAGATCGACGCCGAACGCGTTGCGGGAGTTGCTATCCGGGAAGATGGTTTCGACTCTGCTGCCGCGTGCGCGTAGTTCGTCGGCCTGTGCTGCGAGATGGAGGCCCCAGTCCAGCGGCATCCGTGTTCTGCCGCCGAGTGGTGACAGCACCAGAACCCGCCTGTATCCGGCTGCCAGATCGGCATTCTCGCCGGCTCGGTAGCCGCCGTCGATGTATCGGCTGTCGCCGACAGTGTGGGGAGGGACACCGAAGCCATTGGCACAGCTGGCGGCGACGGCGTCCACCAGGTCGACTCCGCTGTGGCGGTCGAACACGACCGGTTCGCCGGTATGGGCATCGACAGCCACGATCAGCACCGTTCGTTCCGGCCAGCGCTGACTGGGCAGTCGGGCGGCGACCGTCGCGCGCCACCGTGTTTGCCCGGAGCCGTCCGATGCCGCATCCATTGCGAGCGCCGCAGCACCCATTCTACGGCGCATATCGGCCGCATCCTTGGCGGCACCGATGATTCCGCTCGTTTTCTTCATATGGTCCGCCGCCGGCCCAATTGGAACGCGTTCACCATCGGATCCGACCGGACCAGTCCGCTGCTGGGGCGCAGCGGCAAGGATGTCGGCAAGCAGTTTGGTCGGGGTCGCGCCAGTTATCTGGGCCGCGGCCGTCGATCCGGCCGACGTCCCGATGATCAGATCAGCCTCGGTCACATCCAACCCGGCATCGACCAGGCCGGCGATGACACCGATCAACCACGCGTTGCCTGCCGATCCGCCACCACCGAGAACCAACGCTCGCTCACTCATGATCGGCACTCTACGCAGCCGCGAGGTGCGTGATGCGCTTATGCGCAGCGGTCAAGTGAAATCCATGCTTGCTGATGTCGTCTAAGCAAACACTCACATCAACGCCTTGTTGGGGTTCGTCGTGGTGCAGCTCTATCGTCCCCTCCTGGCCTGCCCCCATCAGAGCATGCCATGCGTCTTTTGCTGCCATCCTCTTCAACGCCTTGCTAATGCGAGTGCCAAACGCGGCGAACCGATTCTGCCACGCCGATCGCTGTGACCTGTCCCAGGCGGTAGGCTTCGGGAGCGAGGTTACTGTCCATCATGGCGGTGCCATGCTTGGTGAGCATGACAAACTCGGGGCTGGGTTCGATTACCGCCAAGGTCGCGCCGCTGCCGCGCACCGCATCTAATTCGGCAAGCGGGGCTGCATTCATTGCCTTGAAAAAAGCTGGTCCCGCCTCGTTACGAGTGGTGAGTGGAAAGCATGACACGGCAATCACGATATCGGAGCCGATAGCCAGATCGGCGTTCAGCATGCTCCGCACTCCGCCGTCAATGTATCTTTCACCGTTTATTGTGATTGGAGGCCAAATACATGGAGCGGCGGTGCTGGCCGCTACCGCTCGTTCCAATGGGGCGCTCGAGGAAGCATCCCATATTTGGAGTTGTCCGGTTCGTGCATTTACGGTGGTGGCTCGGAATTGATTCGGCCAGACCTGCCCGACGAAGTGAGCAAACGTCGATCTCGAAACGGATGCTTCCTCGCTGACCGTTCGTGCACTGAGCGCCATCCTGCCGATCTCGGCACGTATCAGCTCCGGTTCAGGAGACTGCGCCGCCCGCGCCATAGCGGTGGCTAAATCGACCATGCTCCCGGAATAAACCGGAGGCGGCGTATCAATTCCCGATGGCGCCCCGAAGCCTTGTTTCAGCGCCAGCTGCGCGCCCACGACTGCGCCAGCAGAGGTGCCGATGATAACATCGGCAGCCCCGAGATCGATTCCCTGAGCGGCGAAACCATTCACCAATCCAATTTCCCAAGCCCGACCCACGGGGCCGCCGCCACCAAGCACGAGTGCCCGCGAACGGTGACCTGCGCCGCTGTCATTTATCATTTAACGGCTCCTTCACTGCGTACTATGGGGCGGCGTCAGCGTATCCTCGACAGGACCACGTATCGACGACAATACGCCCATAATCCGCCGTCCTCGGAAGCTGCAACCTTCGAGCAAAAAGAGATCGGGCGGCCCGGGGCCGCCCTAATCTGTCTGGTGCTGGTGCGGAAGAACCACCTGCTTGTCCCTTGGGGCGTGCCGCCCGCAGCCGCCCAGCTTTACGGCCATCCACTGCTATGTCCTCGCCCCGTCGGTCTTGATCAGCTGAGCGAGGTCCGCCCCGAGTTTTCTCTCAACTGCGTGCATTCTTTCAGACCGGGGAATGTAAGCACGGAACGCGAAGGGCTGCCTCGTGGCGCCCAACCTTAACGCACTGATTTCCTTGAGGGAAAACTGGAGCGGGCGAAGGGATTCGAACCCTCGACCCCAACCTTGGCAAGGTTGTGCTCTACCCCTGAGCTACGCCCGCACGCGCTCCCCGCGAAGCAATGCTCCGTGGCAAAGTGCGCATCATACAGCCTTGAAAAGCCTTTGCAACGCTAGGGAAGGACATCCCGATTATCTGCCTCGTCTTTCCCCGCGCTGAGCATTTCCCGCCGGTTGGCGATCTTGCGACATTGTAAAACACATCCCATAGCTGGCTGATCACGCCATCCATAGACCAGGAACGGCCTCCAGTCACCAAGCTTTGCGGTGCCGAGCGGGAGGAAACCGATGTCAAAACCGCCATCCGTGATCTGCACCAAACGGGTCAAGGGACCAGCCTGTAGCCGCCGCCATCGGTGATCAGGATCTCGGCCTTGGCCGGATTCCGTTCGATCTTCTGACGCAAACGATAAACGTGAGTTTCAAGCGTATGGGTCGTGACGCCGGCGTTGTAGCCCCAAACTTCATTAAGCAAAGTGTCGCGTCCGATGCTGCGGGCGCCGGCGCGGTAGAGGAACTTCAGGATCGCTGTCTCTTTCTCGGTCAACCTTATTTTGCGTTTGCCGCTCTCATCAGTGAGCAGCTTCGCGCTTGGTCGGAACGTGTAGGGCCCGATGGTGAAGACCGCATCTTCCGATGCCTCGTGCTGACGCAGTTGTGCGCGCAGGCGAGCCAGCAACACGTCAAGTCGAAACGGCTTCGTAATATAATCGTTGGCACCGGCATCAAGGCCCAGAATGGTATCGGCGTCACTGTCGGCACCCGTCAGCATCAGCACTGGGGCCCGCACACCACTGCGCCGCAGAAGGCGGCACAGCGAGCGACCATCCATATCGGGCAATCCGACATCCAGCAGCACGGCATCGAACCGCTGCGTCTTGGCCAGATCTAGTGCTTTGCCGGCTGTCGGAGCTTCAGAAACGGCAAATTCTTCATGTAGTTCAAGCTGTTCCGCCAAAGCATGGCGCAACATGTCGTCGTCATCGACGATTAAAATCCGGTGACCATTACTCATTCCACCCCGCGCGCTTATTGGGTCTCGAATCGTTATAGGCGCGCCCGCAACGCGACGTCCCCGAGTTCCTTGTTTGGCCTACTGTTCCACCGTTACCCCGTGCCAGAAGGCCACGTAGTCCTTGATCTGCTTCGCCGCTGGAAAAGGCTCAGGGTAATACCATGCCGCGTCCTTGTTTTCCGAACCGTTCACGGCCACTGTGTAATAGTGGGCCGTACCTTTCCAACCGCATTGCGTGGTTGTGGCGCTGTCCTTGAAGAAGCGCCGGTCGACGGATTCAGGCGGAAAGTAGATGTTGCCCTCCACGATTTCGAACTTTTCGCTAGAGGCCAGAACCTGACCCTGCCACAGAGCCTTCGCCATGATGTCCTCACCGCTGCAACGGATCACCTATTGTAAGCTCAGTATCGCGCAGGGCCAATAGTCGACCTCATTCTGGAAGGTCGCAATGGCCGGCCCTGCGGCCATCGGTCTCGTAGCATTCCACCAAGGGTTAAATGGGACGCGCGTCCCTTTCTGTGATGCCGGATCGCCATGAGGGGGAGCCGGATTCAACGGGTGGGTCGTGCGGGATGGCCGCACCATAGTTGAACTTGCGTTGCCCGGGCGATGCGGCTAGCTTCGCCGCCTTCCGCGCCCGTAGCTCAACTGGATAGAGCACCAGACTACGGATCTGGGGGTTAGGGGTTCGAATCCTCTCGGGCGCGCCAATCAAATCAACAACTAAGCTGATCTGAGCGAGCGCCCGTGACAAAAGAATAAACACCACATAAGCCCGAGGTCGAATTTGCTTTCCCTGGGAGGGATCGTGGCGAACGCCTAAATTCCGGCGCGGCCGAACGGATTTCCAGCACTTAAAAGACGCCTGTCATCAAATAACCTCGCGTGCGGACCGCTTCCGGTATGCTGGCATTGGCTTGCCGAT
>JASHVN010000116.1 GCA_030044555.1 Xanthobacteraceae bacterium
CACTGCGCCCTTCACGGCGAGTATTTCGCTGATCTGGTGAATGCCGATCTCGGCTTCGCCATCGACCACGTGACTGGCGACTTCGCCTCCCTGCACCAGCACCGCCTTGGCGTTGACCTCCTTGGCGATGCCGAGTTGCTCCAGCAATTTGGCGACATAAATCCCGCTCGACCCGCCAGCCTTGGGATCGATATAGGCAACCGACTTTGCCGCCAGCAATGCGCGTTTGAACGCTTCGACCGTGCTGATATCGGGCAGTGGCGTGCCAGCCCTGACAACGACGCCAATTCCGGTTTTCGCAAGGTCGGTGCGGCTGCCGCGCACCACCTTGCCTTCCTTGATAAGATTGTCGATCGCTTCCGGCGTCAGCACGGCGACGTCGAATTGTTCTTCGCCGCCGGCGATCAGCTTCAGATGCTGGCCGACGGTGCGATAGGTGACATCGGCCTTGTTGCCGGTTTCCTTCTCGTACTGGACGACAAGGTCGTTGAGCACCTGTTTGAAGGCGCCGCCGCTAATGACTCTCATCTGTGCTGCCTCAACGATTTGCGGGGTGACGAACTGCGCGATTGCAAGGGTTGCAAGGGTGAGGGCGATGGCGAGGATCGAGCGGGTAAGCTGCATTGGGCGTTCCTCGATGCGAGGCTGGCTTTTGTCCAGACTCTCCTGCAAACGATTAGGCGTTGCCGCCTGAAGAGGCTCTGATCGCTGCCCCTCGCCTGCGTGTTGAATGCAGATTGAAGCCGACAATCGCAGCCGGCTGCGCAAAGCCTGCGAGCGGCCACATGGCAACGCACGAGGCGTCACCATAACGGGGCGCCTCCGCAGAGGAAAGGCGGCCGTTGGCGGTCTTCCTCGCCCGTGCTAACCGGACCGCCATGCCGGTCCTTGCGCTCCCCCAAGCGGCCACGCTGTTGCCTGCGCGTGGCGCACTGATTGGTCTCGATCTCGGCACCAAGACCATCGGCGTCGCCTCGAGCGATCCGGACCGCCGCGTCGCCACGCCGGTCGAGACCATTGCGCGCCAGCGCTTTGGCCTCGACGCAAAGCGCATCCTCGATCTTGCCGCCGAACGGCGCGCTGTTGGCTTCGTGCTCGGCCTGCCGATCAACATGGATGGAAGCGAAGGCCCCCGCGCCCAGGCGACGCGCGCCTTCGCCCGCAACCTCGCGAACTTGACCGAGCTTCCGATCGCGCTCTGGGATGAGCGGCTGTCGACTGCAGCGGTTGAGCGCGTGCTCATTGCCGCAGACGCGAGCCGCGCCAAACGCAAAGCTGTAATCGACCAGCACGCCGCCGCGTTCATCTTGCAGGGCGCGCTCGACCGCCTCGCGCATGACGCCGGCGCGACGTCGGTTCCTCATCCCACGCGCTAGTCCTTCGCGAAACGTCGCGACAGGCTGTTCAGCAATGCGGCTCGCCGGCGCCGCATCCCGGAGGAAAAGCGCGCCTCGCCAGCACGGCATCGTCGTCGCCATAATAGGCGCCGCCATAGTAATCGTAGTAGGACGGCGCGTAGGGAGCCGGCGCGTACGCGGAGTAGCCCGCATACGGTGCGGGTGCTGCAGTCGGCCCCGGTGCATAGGCGCCGGGATCCATGGCTTCATCAGGACCAGCTGACCACGGAGCCGCCGCAGCGGCGCTCACAGCCGCCAACGACAAGGCGACCGAAACTCCCAGAGCAATGGCATGATGTTTGATGGCCATCTTCGCCTCCTCTTCTTATCTGACTACCGGCGGCAATTCGTCGCCGCGAGCCAGCTCACTTGCCAACGAAGCGCAAATGCACTGGTTCCTGGAGCAGGCTTGAAAGCGCGGCTCATGGGAATAGCCGCAAGCGCATTGAATTCATTTTGAGCAATTCAGCCGCCTGCCTAACACCGCGGCATCGAATCACGCGCGCACAGGGCTGCACGCAACCGTGTGAGAATCATCATGTACCGATTATTAATCGCCGTGCTGGGTGTGAGGTAATCGCTGACGCGCCGATCCCAACCGCCGGCAGCAAACCGCCAGCAAACCCCATTTTCCGGTGAATCGGTCCCTGCTACGGACTTGCGGGAGCGCGCGGATTGGGCCTATAGCAACGCTTTAATGACAAAGGCTCTGCCGCCTACGCGCCACATCGTTTCGATCAACGACCTCAGCAACAAGGAGATCGAAACGGTCTTCGAGGTCGCGCAAGGATTTTTGGAGGAACTGGCCGACCACCACGTCCCTTACCGGATCGCACGCAGCACCGATCTCGCGTCCAAGTTCATTCTCGCCAGCCTGTTCTACGAGCCCTCGACACGCACCCGGCTTTCCTTCGAGACCGCGATGCTGCGCCTGGGCGGCGCCAATATTACCAGCGCCGATCCGGCGGTCAGTTCCGCCGCCAAGGGCGAAAGCCTCGCCGACACGATTCGGGTGATTGGCAATTACGCTGACGTCGTCGTCATCCGCCACCCGCGGGACGGCGCCGCGCGCTTGGCGGCCGAGTACTCGCAGATCCCGGTGATCAACGGCGGCGACGGCAGTCACGAGCACCCGACCCAGACCTTGTGCGACCTGTTCACGCTACGCGCGAAGAAGAAGACATTAAAGAACATGAAGGTCGCGATTTCCGGCGACCTCAAGGGCAGCCGCACCATCCATTCCTTCGTCTATGCGTTGGCGCGGTTCGGCGCGACCATCGATCCCCTCCCCGCTCCCGGCATGGAACTGCCGGAGCACGTCGACCGCAGGCTGCGCGAAGAGTTTCACAGCCGCATCGTTTCCAAAGTCTCCGGCGCATCGGACAGCGGCGATGCGGGCTCGATTGACGCCTTGTACGTCACCGCGGATCAGCCGCATCAGCTTGCGCTCATTCCCGAGCCCGAGGATTACGGCGTCATCGTGCAGAAGAAGACTGACGCGGTCTATGTCACCCGCTTTCAGAAGGAGCGCTGGGCCGAGAAGGAACGTCCCTATCCGAAGATCGACGCCAAGTTCCTGCGCGACGAGAAGTATTCGGAAGCGAGCGTCATGCACCCGCTGCCGCGCGTCAACGAACTCGACGTTTCGCTCGATAAGGACCGGCGTGCGATTTATTTTCAACAAGCCGCTTACGGCGTTCCCGTCCGCATGGCGCTGATCTCACTGCTGTTGCATCTGCATAAGAGCCAGTCGCTGCATCAATTCCCCGGCGGCTTCGCCGAGCCCGACCATTCCGTTTATGTGCAGCCGATCGGCACCGGCATCCAATGCGGCAACGCCAATTGCATCGTCAACGACCCGGCCGAACGGCAATACGCCGCCAACAAGTTCTACATTGTCGAAGACGAGGCGCGGGCGCACTGCAAGCTGCGCTGCGTCTATTGCGAGACTGACGTCAGCGAGGATGCCGCCTCCCATTTCACGGTCGCCGACACGACGCGAAAAAGCTTGGCGCCCGGACTGTCCACGCTGGCACGCGTGCCGGCCGACAGGCTCAAGCATCTCGTGATCTACCCAAGCGAGTCCGCAGCGGTGGAGGCCGGGTTCCAGCCGCGCGAAGGCGGCAAGGAAGGCGGCAAAAAAGCGCGCTCCGGCTAGGCAATGCCAAGCTTATCGCTCGCGTCCGAATATCTCGCCGCATTCATCTTCGGCTATCTCTGCGGCTCCGTTCCGTTTGGCGTGATCGTCACGCGCCTTGCCGGTGCGCCCGATGTGCGCACCATCGGCTCCGGCAATATCGGCGCCACCAATGTCCTGCGCACCGGAAGAAAGGCGCTCGCCGCCGCAACCCTCTTGGGCGACATGCTCAAGGGCACCGTTGCCGTTCTGATCGTCGATCACTTTTTCGGCCGCGAGGTCGCGCTCGCCGCCGCGCTCGGCGCATTCCTGGGGCACCTGTTTCCGGTGTGGCTCAGGTTCAAAGGCGGCAAGGGCGTGGCCAC
>JASHVN010000117.1 GCA_030044555.1 Xanthobacteraceae bacterium
CGTCGCGATCGACGGCCCTCTCCGTTTGTGGGCGTTGTGAGTTTTGACCGAGGCTTAATTGCCCATCCGCGCCAGGATCCGGTTGGCCTCGGCAGAGCCCAACTCCTTCGCCCGCTGATACAGCGCGCGCGCCGTCGCCCGATCGCCTTGCACGCCAAGGAAGCCATGCGCCGAGAGGTAATCGGGATCGTAGGTGCTGGCGAGCGCCAAGGCGGCGTCAGCTACTCCGGCGTCTGCCAGGCGGCGGAACGCCACGCGCGCCGCCGAGATATCGCCGTTAGTCAGGAACTCACGGCCCTTCTGCATCAGGATGTCGGCTTCGCCTGGATCGATCGGATCGACGCCTGGCGTGACCAGCTTCACGGCGCCGATGTGATCGCCGCCTGTCGTCTCGGCGCTCGCTGTTGCGGTTGCGAGTGCCGGCGGCGCCGCCGGCTCCCGGTGCCGCGCGATCCATTTCAGCTGCATGGTGCGGCTGTCCAGAAGCCGCTTGCCGGGTCCGATCAGATCGACGGACGTATTCATCACGCCGACAAAGTCCTTCGGTGCATAAAGATAGAGACCGCGGAGCTTGTCGTATGGCAGCCGCCAGGTGGACGGGCTCGTGGACGCGCCCGCCGACAGCGTCGTGCCCTGGGCGAGGCCGCCAAACAGCAGCGCTTCATCGTCGCGCGCATGCGCGATACTGACTGCGAGCGAAAGCGGCTGGTTGGCAAACACCTGTTGGTCTTCGACGACCAGCCGCGATGGAGATGGCGCCTGCGGCTGCGCTTGCGGGACTTGCGGGGCAATCGCGGCGACGCGATCGCCCGCGCCCTTGAGCCACGGCAGGCCCGGTTGCGATGCGGCGAGCATCGTCAGCCCGTAGGCGACAATCGCCGCGAAGACGACAACCATCGAAAAGCGCATGACCAATGGAAAGGCCCCGCCCCGCTTCATTGCAACCGGCGGCTCGGGAACGATCTCAGGTTCAAGACGCGGGCGCCGCAGGGAAGCCCGACGGACGTCGCCGCGATAACGGGCGTCGTCACGATCCTGCCGCTGCGCAGCGGACGAGGGACGCTCCCAGGCCTCGCTGTCGTCGCGTGCCGGGGCGCGTACCGGGGCTGTTGCCGGGGATCGTGGGGCCCCTGACGGGGATCGCGGGGCAGCGCTTCTCGGGGCGGGGGTCGGCAGACCGCTCGATGCATGCTCGATCTCAATGACTGCGCGGATCGCCTGATCCACCCAGTCCAGCGCATCCGCGTCGTCCGCTTCATTCCCGCAATCGGCCTCCTCGGCGGCTGCGGTCTCCTCGTATTCGGATTGTTCCGCTTCTGGCTGCTCGGTTTCAGACTACTCGGTTTCAGACTGCTCAGTTTCAGACTGGGCCGCCTCGATCTGTTCGGTTTCGGGCTGCTCCGGATCCGATTGCGCCGGCGTCTCCACGGTTGCGGCCTGGTCCGGAAAGAAGATGCGCTCGCGCACGCGCAGCGGCGCATAGAGTGCGGGACCTTCCAGCTTATTGTTGCGCGAAATCGGCGTACTCATACTCGTCTCCCTCGACCTCGCGGTCGATCCTCACAAAGCGCCGGTATTTCTGATCTCCTGAGTACCGGCCGCGGTCAGCCTTACCGCGGCCTTTGGCAGTTTCTTTGGCAGTTTCTTGATCGCTTCGCGGATCGACATCGCGTCAGACTTGCTTAATCGCCGTGATCAGTGGTCATGTGCGCCGGTCAATCAACCGACACACCGCTTTGTTTGATCGGCCCCGCCCACTTCTTGATCTCGCTGGCGACAAAATGCTGGAGATAGGTCGGGCTGGTACGGTCGGTGGCCACCAGATCGGTGCCGATCGCCTCCATGCGCGCCCGCAGCGCCGGCGTGTTCATCGCCTGGACGGTGGCGTCGCGCAGACGGCGGATGATGGCGTCCGGCGTGCGCCGCGGGAAGAACAGGCCGATCCAGTTATTGGCGTCAACGTCGAAGCCCGCCTCTTTGGCCGTCGGAATATCGGGCAGCACCGCCGAGCGCTGAGCGGCCAGGACCGCGATCGGCTTCACGCTGCCGGCCTTGATTGGCGAGAGTTCGGTGGACACCGCGTCACACAGATAGTCGATCCGACCCGCCATGAGATCATCGAGCGCCGGCGCCGAACCGCGATAGGGAACATGCTGGACATTGATGCCGAGCTTCGAATTCAACAGCACGCAGCCGAGATGGGTGGCCGAACCGGCCCCGCCCGAGCCGAATGACAGTTTCGCGGCATTCACCTTGGCGTAGGCGGCGAATTCCTTCAGGTTACTGGCCGGGAAATTCTTGCGCACCACGAGCACGAGCGGCTGCTCGGCGACGAGCACGACCGACGCAAAATCCTTAGTCGCGCTGTAGAGCGGCTTTTTGTAGAGCGTCTGGCTGTAGGCTTGGGTGCCGACGGTGCCGAGCAGCACCTGATAGCCGTCGGGATCCGCTCTCGCCACCCGGTCGGCGCCGGTCATTCCGCCGGCGCCGCCGACGTTGACGACGACGATCTG
>JASHVN010000118.1 GCA_030044555.1 Xanthobacteraceae bacterium
CTGAAGGAGAAGCTGCTCGCCGCGCTGCGCGGCGGCATCAAGACCGTGCTCATTCCGGAAGAGAACGCAAAGGATCTGGTCGAGATCAACGACAGCATCAAGAGCGGGCTCGATATCATTCCGGTCTCGCGCATGGACGAAGTGCTGGCGCGGGCGCTGACCCGCAAGCCCGAGTCCATCACGTGGGAAGAGCAGGCGGCCAAGCCCGCCGATGTTCCAGAGCCGGCCGTCGTCGAGGAGGATTCCTCCGGGCTTACGGCGCACTGAACCGGTCAGGGAACTGCAAGCGATCAAAGGCGGCGCCAATGGCGCCGCCTTTTTTGCGAGGCCTCGTAAGGCCTTTTGCGCAAAGCCTTTTTCACAAGACCGTGGCGTTAAGCTGCCACAATAGCCCGCAATAGGGTTGAGTTACCGAGCCAGATTGGCTTTAAGCCATCGCGTTCCAATCGTTGCCGTGGCGTCGCTTTGAGCGATTGGCGCGGCAAGTCAGCTATTGAGGGGTTCGTGTTCAAGATTACCGTGTTCCAGATCATCAGCGTAAGCCTGACCGCCGCCGGCATTGCATTCGCCGCGCCAGCCCACGCCGGCACGCCGACGGGAGAGGACGACTTTCCGCTCACCGGAACCTACATGCAGAACGTTCCCTGCAAAGGTGACGGCACCGATCAGGCGGCGCTGAAGGTGACCATCTCGGCGACGCAGATCGTCTCCAATGTTGGCGTGTGCACGATTTTGGAGAACAAGCGCGACGGCCAAAGTTTCAAGCTCCACGTTGAATGCAAATTTCCTGCAGGTCCGCTGGTAGGCGATCTCACCTTCACGCCGCTTCCGGATAACACCGTCAAATTTGTCGATCGCGACAACACCTACAATACGATCCTGCACCGCTGTCCCAAGTGAAAGTGGTCCCAAGTGAAAGTGGTCCCAAGTGAACGGGGCCGCGGCTTTCATCGCCCTGCTGTTGTGATATGAGTGATGCGGCAATCACTCGACTGCCCAACACGGGAGCGCACCATGAATTATTACCAGGGCCTGCAGGCCGAGGTCGTACAGTTTCGCGGCCACAATAATGATCAGGGCGACGCCTATTACGCGCGGCCGACGCGGGCCGGAAAGTTTCCGGGGGTCGTCGTCATCCACCACATACCGGGCTGGTGCGAGTGGACGACCGAAGTCGTACGCAAGTTGGCGCATCACGGCTACGCCGCGATCTCGCCGCACCTTTATTTCCGTGAAGGCAGCCCCGACGAGAGCCCTGACGATCTCGGCGCGCGCATACGCGCTGCGGGCGGCGTCGCCGACGCCCAGGTGATGGGCGACGTCGCCGGCGCCATGGCGTATTTGCGCGCCCAGCCGAATGCCACGGGCAAGATCGGCGTCATCGGTTTCTGCTCCGGCGGCCGCCACACTTATCTGGCCGCGTGCACGCTCAACGGCATTGACGCCGCAGTCGATTGCTGGGGCGGCAATGTCGTCGTCGACAATCCGAAAGATCTCAACGACAAACGCCCGGTTGCGCCGATCGATCTGACGGAAAAAATGTCGTGCCCGCTTCTGGGCATTTTCGGCAATGACGACGCCAATCCGACCGCCGATCAGGTGAACCGCACCGAGGCGGTGCTCAAGAAGCTCGGCAAAAACTACAAATTCCATCGCTACAACGGCGCCGGCCACGCCTTCTTCAACTGGCAGCGCGACGCTTACCGGCCCGACCAGGCGATGGACGGCTGGCGCAAGGTTTTCGATTTCTTCAACCGTAATCTGGCGGCGTCGGCGTCCAGCATCGCGGCCGAGTGAGGAGGGCGTCGCCATGTGCTCCTATATCGTCGAAAAGGCTGCCCTCGTCGGCAGTGCCAAAGGGCGCAAAGGGTGGATGCGGATCGATACCGCCAACGTCTATTTCGACCATCCGTATTACTCCACGCTCGATCACGTGCTCGCCATCGACTTCACCAATGAAGGCGAGGGCGGGCGCGAGCGCGTCGCGGTCGAGTTGAGCGCGGATTCCGCCCGCGCGCTGGTTGACCGCATCCTGGCCGCGCTGGCGAGCGGCGAGGCCGCACACGTCGTGCCGCCGATGCCCGTCGCTGCGGAGTGATGCCAAGCGGCGGCCGCTCGTCTGTTATGCTTGTGCCGCCGCTCAAAACGATAGAAACGCCGGGCGTGCGCGGTGCTAAGCTCGCACAGGCCGACATGGAGGAACGTTCATGGATCTCGCCGTAGAAACGCGGAGCAAAAGCAAGCTCGACATCGTTCCCTTGACCAAACATATCGGTGCGGAAATCCGCGGCATCGATTTGCGGGAAAAGCCGGACGAAGACACGGTCCGCGCCATCTACCAGGCTTGGCTCGATCACCTCGTGGTGATTTTTCCCGGTCAGGACCTCTCGCAAGAGGATTTGATCCGCGCCACCGGCTTCTTTGGTGAGATCGGTGCGCTGTCGCGGCCGCCCAAATATTTTCCCAAGGGCTTTTCCAAGATCCTCCCGGGCATCATGATGATCTCCAATATCCGTGAGAACGGCGAGCCGATCGGCGCGTTGCCGGACGGCGAGATGATGTTTCACCACGACATGATCCACGCCGAGGTGCCGAGCAAGGCGACGCTGCTTTATTCGGTCGAGATCCCCTCGGCCGGCGGCAATACGCTGTTCGCCAGCGGCTATGCCGCCTACGATACGCTTGATCCGGCGATCCGTAACCGGCTCGAAGGCAAGAAAGCGCTGCACCACTACAATTACGGCACGACCATCCGCGGCGGCCAAATGGGGACGGAGGCCTTTGCCGAGTGTGTGCATCCGGTGTTCCGCACCCATGAGGACACCGGCAGGAAGGCCGCCTACGTCAACCGGCTGATGACGGTGAAAGTGCTGGATATGCCCGAAGACGAGAGCGAGCACTTGCTCAACGCGGTCTATGACCATTGCGAAAAGCGCGAATTCGTCTACGAGCACGTATGGCGCGTCGGTGATCTCTTGCTCTGGGACAATCGCTGCTCGTCGCATGCGCGCACGGATTTTCCCTCGACCGAGCGCCGGCTGATGTTGCGCACGACGGTGAAGGGCGTCGGGCGGCCATACTGATTTTGCCGATTGGCGAGGTGGAGCGAGCGGAGCGAAGGCCGTCATCGCTCGCAAGGCGAAAGCGAGTTTCGCTCCGAAACCCGTTCTACAATTTCGCCAGTTCCGGCAGGATCGTGGCGCGAGCGGCGTCGTAAGGGTGAACGTCGCCGCGATTTGAGAGGATCACGATAGCGATTTTCTGCTGCGGCACGAGGCCCATATAGGCGGACGCGTTGTTAAGCCCCCCCGGCTTGTCAACGATTGTCGGGCCGTTCATGTCGTTGACTTCCCACGCCATGGCCTGACCGTATTGCGCGTTCACGCGAAAGGCTTCGCGCTGGGTCAATTGCAAGGCCTGTTGCAGCGGCGCATCGGCCTCTTCGTCGTCCAGACAGGCGGCGGCGAACACCGCGAGATCGCGCGCCGAGGAAAACATCTGTCCGGTTCCAGGAAAATCGTAATAGCTCTGCTGGTTGCCGGGCGGGCCGATCGGCTTGCCTTCGCCGGAATAGCCCTGCACGGCGCGCGCCATGAATTGCGCGCTCATGACGGCGCGATTATCAGGCCCGCGTTCCGGCACCAGCGTCGAGTCCAACGCGAGCGGCTTGAGGATACGGCTTCCGATCAACGTTCCGATCGGCATGCCGTAGCGGCGCTCAAGCGCGAGCTGCAACAGCACGTAACCCGCATGCGTATAGATGCGTTGCTTCCCGGGTTCTTCGCCATGCTCCGGTGCCCAGGCGTTGAGCATATCGAGAAACTCGCCGAGCGAGTAGGATGCGTTCGGCCATGGCGGATGATCCGTCGGCAGCAGCAGTCCCGAGGTGTGGGTGGCAAGCTCGCCGATGGTGACACGGCTGATATAGGCGCCGTTGAGTTCCCGGACGTATTTGTTGACCGGGTCCTGCATGGTGAGTTCGCCGCGCAGCACGCCCTCGGCCACGAGCGTGGCCTCGAACAGCTTGCGCACCGAGGCGATGTTGAACAGCGAATCCGAAGTGATCGGACGCTTGCTGCCCTGGTCGGCGAGGCCCTGATTGAAATACAACGTGTGGCCCCTGATGCGGACCGCAACCGAGACGCCGCCGGGCCCGTCCGCCGGCACCAAAGCAGCCATCGCCGGCACGATGATCTGTTCGACCTTGGCGTCCATATCCGTATCAGCGGCGGGACGCGCCGCCGCAGCAAAAATCGACGTGGCAACCGACATGACCCCCGTCATGGCAGCCGTCGCAAAGCATGCGGCTGTTGCGCACCACACCCTCCGCGTTGCGCTCATGCGATCGCCATGACCACGCCGCCATCGGCGCGGACGGGCGACCCGGTGATGGCGCTGGCCTCGCGCGAGCACAGGAAGGCAACCACGTCGGCAACTTCCTGCGGCCGCGTCAGCCGCTTGATGATCGAACTGGGCCGCTCGCTGTCGATGAATTCGCGCTCGACATTGGGGTCATCGAGGGATTTTCCCATGCTGACGAACATCGCCTCGACGCCTTCGGTCCGTGTCGGGCCCGGCAACACGGCGTTGACGGTCACGCCGGTGTCGCTGAGCGCCTGGGCGAAGCCGCGCATCAGCGCCAAATCCGCCGACTTGGTGAAGCCGTAATGGATCATGTCGGTCGGAATCTGCACGCCGGATTCCGACGAAATGAAGATGATGCGGCCAAAGCCCTTGTCGCGCATGCGCGGCGCGTAATGCCGCGTGAGTCGCACGCCCGACAGCACGTTGGTGTCGAACAGCCGCTGCCAGTCCGCATCCGGGATCGCAAATGCGTCCTTGATTTCGAAGATGCCGACATTGTTGACCAAAATATCGACGTCCCCGGCGGCTCTGATGATATTGGCAACGCCTTCCGCCGTTGCGGCGTCGCCGGGCGCCGCGACGAGCCGCGCCTTCGGTACCTGGGCACCTGCTTGGGCGCTAATTTGGTCGCTAACTTGGCCACGAATGTCGGCAATTGCGTGATCGACGTCGGCCGCTTTGCGGCCATTAATGGCGACTTCCGCGCCATTCGCGGCAAGCGTTGCGGCGATGGCGCGGCCGATGCCCTTGGTGGAACCCGTCACCAGGGCGCGGAACCCGGAAAGATCGACGTGCATCAATAACTCATGAGCAACGAAACACATTGCTCACGTGGGCATCCGCACGGGAGAGGGCAAGAACGCGCGCCGCGCGCAAACGATCGTGAATGAGGCGTCCTGCTACCGGACGCCGCCGGTATTGACGATCGGTCCGCTATAGCCTTCGAAGCGCTTGCGCAGCGCGACGACTTGCGCCTGATCGGTGAGGAAGTCGCGGTAATCGTTGATGACTTTGTAGGAGAGGATCGGCTGATAGCCGGCCGGCGGCGGCACATCGCTGCGCGGCGACCACGTTGGCAGCTTTGCCTGCTGCTCGGGCTCCAAGAGCCACGACAGGAACAGTTTTGCCGCATTGGGATGCGGCGCGCCCTTGAAGATGGCTCCGGTCAGCGGCCAGATCGGCAGCGGATCAACCGTTGGGATATGGGAGGCGACCGGCATTCCCTGCCGCTTCAACCCGCTGGTGATGTCGAGGATCGAATCGAAGGTGACGAGATTCTGGCCCGTGCCGATACTGCGCTGCTCGCCGAGGTGGCCCTGGATGAAGTTCGGCTTGGCCGCCATGTATTTGTCCATGTAGCCCCAGCCGTATTTCTGCACGATGTGGTAGAACACCCAGAGCGTCACGTCGTCGTCCGCCGGATAGGCAGTGACGACCTTGCCGTGAAACTGCGGCTTGAGGACATCCAACGCCGAATTTGGCACATCGGCTGCGGCGACTTTTTCCGTGTTGTACATGTAGGGGACGACATCGATCATCGTCGCCCAAAACGTGCCGTCGGCATCCTTGAACGCCGGATCCATTTTCTCGAAGCCGGGCGGCTTGAAAGCAATCAGGCGGCCTTCGCGCTTCCAGCGCGCGAAATCGGCGATGGTCTGCAGGATCGCAGCGTCGACTTCGAGTTTGCCGCCGGCAATCTGTTGATCGATCTTGCTGTCGAGCACGTTCGAAAAGCCGCCGCCGATCGAAACTTTTATGCCCGGATATTTCTCGGAAAAGGTTTTTGCTCTTGCCTCCCACGGCGCTGTGGGACCGCCAACGTAGAATGCAAACGCGCCTTCGCTTTTCGCCTTGACGTAGAGATCGTCAGGCGTTTGCGCGCGCGCCGGTGCCGCACTTGTCGAAATAATGACGGATAGCGCAAAAGCCGCGGCGAACACGCCCGGCCCAGCATTGGCAGCGTTCATTGTCGTTCTCCCCGTATTTTATTCCCTGGTTTTATTGCTTGGTTTTATTCCTCGGCGCCATCTTCACCGTTGGTGGCAATGAACACAAGCGGCCTGAAGTCCGGAGCGGGGAGATCACGGTCAAGGCACAACGTCAGCGCAAAATTTTCGATCTGTCTCGCCAAGACCGTGGGCTCGTGCTAGCGAGCGTCCCGTTCGCTGCCATCATTGGAAGGGGGAATCATCCAATGCGAATGCTTGCGTATCTTTTGGCCATTGTCTGCGTCATCCTGGCCGTGGTGTATTACGTCATGCCGGCGGGCAATTTGCCGACTTTCATGCCGGGCTACATTGCGGGTTCGCAGCATGTTCACCTGACGCATGCTCTCGCGGCCGCGGTAGCAGCCGTCGTTCTCTTCGTGCTCGGCTGGTTTTTTGGCCGCTCGCGGCGTACGGCGTAGACCGGTCCGGCCGCATTCGCGCCGCCGCGATGGCTTAGCTGGAGCATGATCCGGAAAAGTGGAAACCGGTTTTCGGATAAGATCATGCTCAAAGGAAAAATCTGGACCTTGATCCGATTCAATCGAATTGGATCAAGGTCTGGCGCTGCGGCGAAGCTTGCGCTGGACGCGCTCGTCGAAGCGCGACACGCTGACGACGACACGCTGGTGGGTTCCGCCGCCGATCTCTTCGAACTCGTCGCGGGCCACGACCCGAAACGTGATGGTGCGGCCCTCGACGCGGAGAACTTCCGCGCTGGCGGTGACGCGCAAGCCAACCGGCGTTGCCGCCACGTGGCTTACATCAAGGTGAATGCCGAGGCTCTGATGGCCGGCAGGCAGGAGATGCTCGACGGCCGCCAGGGAAGCAGCCTCGATCACATTGATCATCACCGGCGTCGCCAGGACCGCAATACGCCCGGAACCGACGAACGGCGCAGTGTGCTCGGGGCCGACCACGAGCTCGGCGGTCCCGGAAAGGCCGGGCTTGATGCGGTCCAGGATGGGGCTTACGCGTTCGGCCGAGGACATGCAGCTATGACCCACTCATCGTGCTGGGGAATCATGTCATAACCCACCCGAAGCTGGCCTGTCCCTGTCACCGAAAGTGTTCGCCCAAAATCGCCCATACCCGTGCGGCTATCGGCCGTTCCTTGTTCCGTTCCCTGGCCCGTTCCTTGGCGAAGCCACAAAATGGTAGACTGTCGCTTCGTCAGTGAGGAGATCCGTAATGTACAGACACATTCTCGTAGCCGGAGCCTTGTCCATTTTTTCGCTCGCCATGCTGCCCAATGGGCCGGCGCTCGCGATCACGGCGAAACAGAAAATGGAAACGTGCCGGTTCGGCGCCGACCATCCCAATGGCGGCGGCCCGGCACTCGTCGGCAACGACCGCAAGCATTTTATGGACAAATGCATGGCTAACAAAAACGACCCGCGCGGCCCTGCGGTGGGCACTCCCGGGGGGCAAAACGCACCTAAGGGCTGAAGCAGCGCGCTGATGCTTGCCGCCGCGAATGATCGGCTGCAATAGACTTCCATAAACTTGCGACTCCAATAGACTTGAGTCTCCATAGATCTGCGGCCGCAAGATCCAGGCCGCGATGAGGGGAGGGGACGATGACGACCCAAGCGCAACCGGCGCCGGCCGCGCATTTTCGGCGCGGCTGGATCTACGTGCTGCTTCTGGCGCTGGTCACGATCAATTACATGGACCGCTCCGCTTTAGGCGTGGTTGCGCAGGTCGTGCGCGGCGAATTCAAACTCTCGCCCGTCCAGATGGGCTATCTGTTTTCGTCGTTCCTATGGACCTATACGCTTTGCGTGCTGCCGATCGGAATCATGCTCGATCGCTTTTCCGCACGGAATATCAATTCCATCGGCATCGCGCTGTGGTCTGTGGTTATGGCTGCGACCGCTGCCGTGGGCAGCTTCGCCGGCCTGATAGCGACCCGGCTCATCATGGGGGCAGGGGAGGCAACATCGATCCCGTCTTCCGGGCGCATCGTGCGCGAATGGATGCCGGCGCAGGAGCGCGGCGTTGCCAACGTTGTCTGGAGCGCCGGGAGCTTCGTCGGCCCGGCCATCGGCGCAGTGATTACGGCGGCGATCGCCAGCGCCTTCGGCTGGCGCGGGGCCTTCGTCGCGCTCGGCGTGCTCGGCTTCGTCTGGCTGATCTGTAATCTCATCTGGTTCGACCGGCCCGAGAAGGTCAAATGGCTGACCGAGGACGAGCGTCGCAAAATCCTGACCGAACGCTCGGCCGGCTCGCCCGACGAGATCGGCCTCCACGGCAATGCCGGGGTTGTCCTCGAGCTTTTGAAATCACCGTCGATGTGGGGCGCGATGATCGCGCAAGCCGCCGGCATCTATACGCTCTATTTGCTCCTGTTCTGGCTGCCGAGCTACCTGCAGGAGACCAAGCATCTCACGATCATGAAGACCGGCCTCTACACCGCGGTGCCGTGGGCGAT
>JASHVN010000001.1 GCA_030044555.1 Xanthobacteraceae bacterium
GCTTCTTCACCCGCGCCATGAAACAGACCGGTCACGTAGGGCTCGACGAGCCGTTCGCCGGTCTGTTCACCCAGGGCATGGTGGTGCACGAGACGTTTCGCACCAAAAGCGGCGAGTGGACGTCGCCCGCGGAAGTGAAAATCGAAACCGACGGCGCTGCGCGGCGCGCCACGCTCATGACCACCGGCGAAGAGATCGAGATCGGTCCGATCGAGAAAATGTCGAAGTCCAAGCGCAACACGGTGGACCCCGACGATATCATCGGCGAGTACGGTGCCGACGTGGCGCGCTGGTTCATGCTCTCGGATTCGCCGCCGGAGCGCGACGTGGAGTGGACCGAGCGCGGCGTGCAGGGCGCGGCGCGCTTCGTGCAGCGGCTGTGGCGGCTGGTCGGTGAAGCAGGTGAAATCGCCCGCAGCGCGTCCGCCGAACGTCCGTCGAGCTTCTCGCCGGCAGCATTCGCCGTGCGCAAGGCAGCCCACAAGGCGCTGGCGAACGTCAGCGGCTCGGTTGAGAAGCTGCACTTCAATGTCTGCGTCGCCCATATCTACGAGTTCGCCAATTCGCTCACGGCGGCGATCGGCGCGATCGAGGAACCCGCCGTCGGGTCCGATATGCGCTGGGCCATGGGCGAAGCGGCCGACATTCTGGTGCAGTTGTTTGCTCCGATGATGCCGCACCTTGCCGAGGAATGCTGGGCGGCGCTCAGCCACGACACATTGGTGGCGCAAGCGCCGTGGCCGCACGTCGAGCGCGATCTGCTGATCGAAGATACGATGACGCTGCCGGTCCAGATCAACGGCAAGAAGCGCGCCGAAGTGACCGTGCCGCGCAATGCCAGCAATGCCGAAATCGAAGCCGCTGTGCTTGCGCTCGATGCGATCCAAAAGGCGCTCGATGGCAAGGCACCCAAGAAAGTGATCGTCGTGCCGCAGCGCATCGTCAATGTGGTAGCTTGACTGAATTCGTCATTGCGAGTGCAGCGAAGCAATCCAGACTCAATGCACCAAGTGCTGGATTGCTTCGTCGCCATAGCCCGTCGAAGACGGGCGTAAACGCCCTTTTGCCTCGCAATGACGGGAAGCGGAATACCTCATGGTTGCCGTTAAGGCCGCAGATGTCGACGCTTTCGTTGCTCGCCCCGATCCGACGCGGCCGGTCGTGCTCGTGTACGGTCCCGATTCCGGCCTGGTCAGCGAGCGCGTCAATGCGCTGATCAAGGCGTCCGTCGACGATCCCAACGATCCGTTCACGCTGGCGCGGCTCGAAAGCGATGATATCGCGGCGGAGCCAACGCGCCTTGTCGAGGAGGCGCAGACGATTCCGCTGTTTGGCGGCCGGCGTGCGGTCTGGCTCAAGGCCGGCAGCCGCAATATCGCGCCAGCAGTCGAGGCGTTGCTCGCCTTGCGCGCCAGCGAATGCCGCGTGGTGATCGAGGCCGGCGATCTGCGTCGCACAGCGCCGCTGCGCACGCTTGTCGAACGCGCCAAGAATGCGGCGGCGCTGCCTTGTTACGCCGATACCGAGCGCGACCGGGCGCGGTTGATCGACGAGGAGATGCGCGAAGCCGGCTTGACGCTTGCGCCCGATGCGCGGGCCTTGCTGATCCCGTTGCTCGGCGGTGACCGTGCCGCCTCGCGCAGCGAGATTCGCAAGCTCGCGCTCTACGCGCGCGGGCAGGAGCGCGTCGGCGTCGACGATGTCGCCGCAGTGGTCGCGGACGCCTCGTCGCTGGCGCTCGACGACATCGTGGACGCGGCGTTTGCCGGCAAGTCGGCGGAGTTGGAAACGCAGTTGGCGAAAGCGCGCACTGCGGGCACGCCGCCAGGCTCGGTCTTTTTCGCCGCGCAGCGCCATATCGCCCAACTGCACAAATGGCGCACCGCGATCGAGGCGGGCACTGGATTTTCGCTCGACGCCGTGCAGCCGCCGCTCCATTTCCGCCGCAAGAGCGAGGTCGAAGCCGCGCTCAAATTGTGGAACGCCCCGCGCCTTGCCGCCGCCATGGCCGAACTTGCCGAGGCGGTGCTGGAATCGCGGCGCAATTCGGCGCTCGCCGATACCATCGCCGAGCGCGCGCTGTTGCGGATCTCGCTCCAGGCGCGCCGCCGCGCCGCATAACGCGTGAGCGCCTGCCGCGCGTTACTGCGTAATGACGACTTTGGTGCGCCGTTGCGGCCAGTCGGCCAGCATCTCGCGGCCGGCCGGCGACATTTTCGTCGTGGCGACAGCAACGACGTTGTGGACAAGCTGATAGAAATCATTACGCGCTGCGCTGGTCTGGGCCATCGCGAAGCGCACCGCGGCGGGATCGAACGGCTGGGCGCGCAGGCTGTCGCGGACTGCTTCCTGAGACAAGCGAATCTGTGCCTGCGCGGCGGCCAATTTCACCGCTTCGGTGCGAAACGACGCGCGCATGATCCTGGCGTCATCGGGCGGCAGGCTTGCCGCCATGCGATTGAAGCGCAGCTCAAAGCTTTGCTTGATCCCCACGACCGGCTGCAATGGCGCCGCGGTGCTCGAATGTTGCACGGCCATCGCGGCCGCCGCTCCAACCAAGACCAGATTGAGCGTCAGCGATGCCAGCAACAGATAGCGCACGCTGCCGGAACTTTCAGCTTTCGGTATCAAGGACTTCGATGCCAAGGACATTGTCGCCTCCCTGCAATCGGGTAGTTCGCCTCCAAGCGAAAAGAACAAGCCGCCCGATGCTGCAATATTACAAGGCGCCGGCGGAAACGCAAAAGCTCGGCTTACGTCTTGTTTTACGTAGAGTTTTTTGTTCTACGTCGGATTTTCCAGGCTGAACGTGCCGGAATCATCGTCGTAAGCGTAAACCTCGGCGAACCGGCCCCACGCGGTCACCGCGCGAAGCGTGGCTTCGGCGTCTTCGGTGCTCATGTGATCTTCAAGTTCGTCAAGAAAACGGCTTTTCGGCGCCACATGATTGGCGCGCTCGGCCAGTACGCGACGGACGTGAGCGGCAAGCGGAACATAGGCCAGAAGCTGGCGCGCGAACAGCTTTTTGCGATCGTCCATGCCCAATTCGGCAAACTGCTTCCCGGGATCGGTGAGCTTGATGTCGCCGCCCTCGATTTCCGCAAAATGCAGAAGCTGCAGTGATTCGGAGACCGGGAACAATTCATCGAGTTCCAGTGCCAGTTCGTCGGCGAGCACCGGCAAGTCCGCTTTGCCGCTGAAGGGGGCCGCCGCCAAGGTCTCGATGAGGCCGGAAAGAAGGTTCGCCGAAACCCGCGGCAGCACCGTGTCGATGGTCGCGGTTTTTTCTCCGGTGGTCCCGATCGGCTGCGGCGATGTCTTGCGCGCGGTCATCGCCACGTAGATTTTCTCGACCAGATCGCGGAACTGCGGATCGAGCCGGTTGCGCGGCTGTTTCAGATCGACCGCGATTTCGCTGATGATGCGGCCGGGATTGGTAGAGAACAACAGGATACGGTCGCACATCAGGACCGCCTCCTCGATATTGTGGGTGACGAGGATCACGCCCTTGATGGGCAGCTTGCCTTCGCCCCACAGCTCCAAAAAGTCGGTTCGCAGCGTCTCCGCGGTCAATACGTCGAGCGCCGAGAACGGCTCGTCCATCAACAAAATGTTGGGATGCACGACCAGCGCGCGGGCGAAGCCGACGCGCTGGCGCATGCCGCCCGATAATTCCCGCGGAAACGCGGACTCGTAACCGTCGAGCCCGATCAGATCGATGGCCGCCAGCGCGCGCTTGCGGATTTCCGGCTCGGGGAGGCCGAGCGCCTCGAGGCCGAGCTGCACATTTTCCAGCACCGTCAGCCACGGGAACAGGGCGAACGACTGGAACACCATGGCGATGCCCGGCGCCGGCGCCAGCACCGGCTGGCCCAGATAGGTGACGGTGCCGCCGGAGGGTTGCGCCAGGCCGGCGATCAGCCGCAGCAGCGTCGATTTGCCTGAGCCGGTACGGCCCAAAAGTCCGACAATCTGTCCTTGTTGCAGCGCCAGTTCGACGCCGTCGAGGACGAGATGCTCGCCGCCGTCGGCGCGCGGGAACGATTGACGCAGTCCGCGAATGTCGAGGAGAGCGGGAGCGGCTTCCATATTGATCCTCTCATCCCAGCCGGAATTTGCGTTCGGCGTAAAAATAGAGCGGACGCCAGAACGTGCGATTAACAACGACGACGTACAGGCTCATCACGATGATGCCGAGCACGATGCGGTGGAAGTCGCCAGCGTCGGTCTGGTGCGCGATGTAGGCGCCGAGACCCGCCGCCTGCAGATGCTCGTTACCCCATGATGCCACCTCGGCGACGATGCTGGCGTTCCAGGAGCCGCCGGACGCGGTGATGGCGCCGGTGACGTAATAGGGAAACACCGCCGGCAGTGCGATGCGCCGCCACCACAGCCAGCCGCGCACGCGGAAGTTGGCGCCGCAGGCGCGCAACTCCGCGGGAATCGCCGATGCGCCGGCGATGACGTTGAACAAAATGTACCACTGGGTGCCCAAAATCATCAGCGGGCTGAGCCAGATATTCGGGTCGAGCTTCCAAACCACGATGATCGACACAAAAATGGGAAACAGCAGGTTCGCGGGAAAGGCGGCGAGAAACTGCGCCACCGGCTGCACCATGTTGGCGACGCGCGGGCGCGTGCCGACCCACACCCCGATCGGCACCCAGATCACGCTGGCGATGGCGATCAGCACGATAACGCGCACGAGCGTGAAGAAGCCGAGCAGCAGCGTCGTGCCGACATCGCCAAAGGTGATCTCGCCGATAAAGTAATGAACGACTCGCCACAACAGGTAAGCCGCCAGCGCTGCGCCCATGAGGCCCACCAGATAGAAGAC
>JASHVN010000119.1 GCA_030044555.1 Xanthobacteraceae bacterium
CCCGGAGGCCACACTCGACGAGTTCGCGCGGGTTCTCAAACCCGGTGGCGAGATCATTCTCATCAACCACCTCGGCGCCGAGGGCGGACCGCGCGCCGCGGTCGAGCGTGCGCTGACGCCGCTCGCCCGCCGGCTCGGCTGGCAGCCGGAATTCAGCTACGCTCGCCTCGTCGCTTGGGCGGCGCGGCACCCCGGCATGCGTCTGATCGAAAGCCGCCCCATGCCTCCGCTCGGCCATTTTTCGCTGATCCGGTTTGCGCGGGAGGATGGAGGCTCAGTTCGCTGAGAGCTGAAAATTGGCGCAATCAGATCGTGTGTCCGTCGATAACAACGCGCGCCGGCTCGCTCGTCCGGAAAAGCCGGACTACGAATAAAAGAAATCGTGGAGGAATTCCCGAGCGCCTGGCGCTGTCGCTCACCGAAGCAATCGGAAGAGCGATTGAGCGCCGCGCGCCGAGAGTCTTGACTGCCGGCAGTCGGAGCACGTTCAATAAGTGATGCAGTGGGGAGGACTATCAATGCCGGACGTTTTTCGCTCGCTGGCAGCGCGTTATGGCACCGCTGCGTTGCGGCCCGCGCAGCGTTTTTTTCGTAGATCCGGGAGGGCAACACTCGCTGCCAACAAAAGGCCAACCCGCGCGGCTCTTCGGCGGGCACAAACGTTGGGGCGCCAGATCGTTTTGGCCGTCGAACAGCGCCATCAGACCATCAACACAGAGCAATTCGATCCGGCATTCGCGCTGCCCGATTCAAACTGGCACGCCGATGCCGATAACGACTATTGTGCCGCCTATCGGATGCTTCGCACGCTCGCGTGGGACGAGATCAAATATCTGCGATTTCGGTCACAGTCGTTCCCGGGGTACTCGCTGCTGCACTTTACTCATCAACCGGGCACGCGCGCGACCGATCCGGTTCCTCACGATTTTGATGCCAGGATACCCAATGAGGCGCCACCCGGCCTGGTTGCCCGCTGGAAAGCGCTTGTCGCCGGGCTGCCTCGCAAGCTTATCTATCGACCGCCGGCGATGCTTGGCGAGGTCGGCTGGTGGATCAGTGGCGTTCTAGTCAATGAGGACACGGCTAGCTATCAGGAGCGCGTTACGCTTTTACACCACGCAGGCGTGCTGGATCGGCTGCCGGCTCGGCCGCGCGTCCTGGAAATCGGTGGCGGTTACGGCGCACTGGCGGCAGCACTCCTTTCGGCCCTGCCGGGCTGCGAATACTGGATTTGCGATTTGCCGGAATCGCTGTTGTTCTCCGGACTCTACCTTAGCCTCGTGAACCATAGGAGCATCTGCTTGGCGAGCGACGATGTTGACAAGGTCGCGCGCATCAATCTCCTTCCTAATTATTTTTTCGACAGACTGAGGCGGCCATTTGATCTTGTTATAAACACGCTCTCCATGTCGGAAATGTCCGAACATCAAATCAGCCGTTACGCAACTGGGATCGCAAGATTGATTGTCGATAAAGGCGTCTTTTTTGAACAGAATCAGGATAACCGCGCAATCGGCCTTGGCTACTGCAAACCCATCGTGGGAAGGCACTTCTCCAATAGCAAGACGATTGAGGCGCCCTTCCCTGTGACCAACGGGATTGCTGATATTTGGAGCAATGCCTAGACATCTCGCGCAGAATTCGGCGGCTCTTTCACGCCTTCCAGCGTTGGCGCGAGTGTAGGGACTGACAAAACTGGACACTGAGATGCAGGGCAGGTCGTTCGACGAGTGGTCGCCCATCGGTTTTCGCATTGCCAGAACGGCGATGTGACGCGCGTTATGCGAAGATTATGAGCAGGCCGCGTCTCCGACTCGTTGGGTTCAGCGGTCGATCCGAACGCTGCGGTGGCCATTCCGATTTCCACGGCAACCTGCGTGCCCCGTCGGGATGCGGATCGTCTTGCCGTCGGCCAAGCCTGCGCTGTGCCCCCACGGGGCCCCATCTCGGTCCCGGTATTGAGCTTGCGCGTATTTTCCGTCTTGCGAAACCGCAATGCCTTTCGCCAAACCGCCGCAGTCTGCTATCGTTGGGGACGACGTTCGGGCGGCTTATCGGCACAAAGGGGTAAGGGATGAAATCAGCGCATTTTGCGGCCGTTACGACGGCGCTTGTTGTGCTCGCCGCGCAATCGGCTGCAGCGCAAACCGCTCCGGCACAGCCGCAGCAACCCGCGGCGCAAGCCGCCACGCCGTCCACCGCGCCGCCGCCGTCCACCGGTGCGGCGCCCGTTTCAGTCCCTCCGGCTGGGCCACCTGCGGCCGCGCCGCCAACCGGCGAGCCATCTGCCGCAGCAGGGCCTCCTCCCGGAGCGCCGCCGGCTGGGGCGCCACCCGCGGACGCGTCCCCCGATGCTGGGCCGTCCGCTTCGGCGCCACCGCCCGTTGGGCCGCCTGCCGGTGGACGACCTGGGGTCGTCTACACAACCGTCAACCTCCGGCAAGGACCGGGAACGACCTATAATATTATCGGCAAGATTCCCGCCGGCAGCCGGATCTCTGTCGGCGGTTGTAGCGGCCAATGGTGTCAGGCCTCATGGCAGGGACAAGACGGCTATGTGATCGCGACAAGCCTCACCCCACGTGAGCCGCCGCAAGGCTATCCGCCACCGCCACCCGGCTATGGTCCGCCGCCTGTCTATGGTGGGCCGCCGGTTTATTACGGGCCCGGTCCTTATTACGGCGGCTATTACGGGCCAGGGCCTTATTGGCACCGCGGCTGGCACCGGCGTTGGTAATACTCACTGGCGCGGCCAGCCCATAATCTTTGGCCGCTACGGATAAGACCGCCTGTCGTCGATGGATTTGGAACGCAGAACAAGCCATCTGCATCGGCTCGAGGCTGAGTCTATTTTTATAATGCGCGAAGTTGCGGCGGAATTCCGCAATCCCGTGCTGCTCTATTCGATTGGGAAAGACTCCAGCGTCATGCTGCACATCGCGCAGAAGGCGTTCTTCCCATCAGCTCCGCCATTCCCCCTGTTGCATATCGACACGACCTGGAAGTTTCGCGAGATGATTTCATTTCGCGATCAAGCCGCCGCCCGGCTCGGGATGAAACTCATCGTTCACATCAATCAAGATGGTCTTGCCCGCGGCATATCGCCAATTGCCTCGGGCTCATTGCTGCACACTCAGGTGATGAAAACCGAGGCGCTTCGGCAGGCACTGGACAAATGGAAATTTGATGCCGCGTTGGCGGGAGCGCGGCGCGATGAGGAAAAGAGCCGCGCCAAGGAGCGGATTTTCTCGCACCGCACAACGGCCCACGCGTGGGATCCGCGCAAGCAGCGTCCCGAATTGTGGCATCTATTCAATACCCGCATCGCCAATGGCGAATCGATGCGCGTCT
>JASHVN010000120.1 GCA_030044555.1 Xanthobacteraceae bacterium
GCGCGCAGCTGTTCGAGCCTTTCGCGCTTTTCCAGAGGCGAAGGCGGCAGCGCGACGAAGCGATCGAGTGCGGCGCGGCGGAAGGCATAGAGCCCGATATGGTGATAAAGCGGCCCGTCGCCGGCCGGAGCCGTGGCGCGGGTGAAATAAAGCGCGCGCAGCCGGGTCGCAGCCAGGGGCGTGCCTACGACCTTGACCACATTGGGATCGCTCCGCTCCGTGCTTTCTCTGATCTCGGCGGCCAAAGTGCCGATATCGACGGCGCGGTCTTCGACCAGCGCCAAAGCGGCGGCGAGATTGGCAGGGTCAAGCGTCGGCAGATCGCCCTGCACGTTGACGATGAGGTCGACACTGCCCGCGGGATCGATCTTCGCCGCCGCCTCCTGGATGCGGTCGGTGCCGGAAGCATGATCGGACCGGGTGATCACGGCGGTCCCTCCGGCTTTGGTCACCGCCTCGGCAATCGCCGGCGAATCGGTTGCCACGAAGACCGCGCCGACTTTCGCCTCTACGCAGCGGCGCCAGACGTGCACGATCATCGGCGCCCCGGCGATGTCGGCAAGCGGCTTGCCGGGCAGACGGGTTGCCGCCATGCGGGCGGGAATGAGAACGAGGGCGTCAGACATCGCAAAGGCCGAACTTCGTTATACGGGTTGCAAGAGGCGCAGCAAACCGGCTATTTGTGCACCGCCCTCCCCCCTTGCTCCCACGGAGCCCTCCGGCATGGATTCTTTCGAAGTGAACAAGTTTCTCGGCGCTTTGCTGGGAACCTGTCTGGTGCTGTTGGCCGTCCACATCGCCTCCGGCGCGATCTTTGCGCAGCCAATTCCGGCCAAGCCCGGATACGTGATCGAGGTCAAACAGGAGCAGCCGGCCGCAGCGAGCGGCCAGCCGGCGCCGGCCGCCGTGCCGATCGCGAACCTGCTTGCTTCGGCCTCGGTCCAGGTGGGCCAGCAGACCGCCAAGGAATGCGAACTGTGCCACAATCTCGGCAAGGGACAGGGTGCCAAGATCGGGCCGGATCTTTATGGCGTTGTCGGCCGAAAGGTGGCGTCCGAGCCGGGCTTTAACTACTCCGACGCGCTCAAGGCCAAGGGCGGAACCTGGACTTTCGACGCCCTCAACGTCTGGCTGACCAATCCCCGCGCCGACGTTCCCGGCACGCTGATGACCTTTGCGGGCATCGACAACGAGAAGCAGCGCGCGAACGTCATCGCCTTCTTGAATTCGAATTCCGACACCCCCCTGCCGCTGCCGAAGGCCGCGCAAAACGGGGCGGGTTCGTCGGGCAGTACCGCCGGCAATGCGCCGGCCCCGGCAAGCTCGCCGCCGGCGGCCAAAGCGCCGTCGAAATAGCTGCCGCAGAGCGCGCGCGGCCACCCTGCACGCGGATGTGAAGAGCATTTCGCCGCGGCAGGGAGCGGCACGCTGGCGCCGCAATTAAAAAGCACATAAGGGAGCGGCGTCGATCAGGCCGCCCCCGAACGCGCGCGTGCGGGAGTGCGGCCGAATGACCGCATGGAGCACTGAGTGAATCGCCGATCGCTGCTTAAATCCGCCGTGCTGGCGCTATCGGCACGAGGCCTGCCGCTGCCTGTCTGGATCAGCGGTGCCAAGGCGCAGGAAAATCCGGCGGGTGCAGCGGGCGTACCTTCTTGGCGCCACGGCGTGTCGCTCTACGGCGACCTCAAATACCAGCCGGGATTTAAGCACTTCGATTACGTCAACGCCGAGGCGCCAAAGGGCGGCGCGGCGCGGCAAATCGCGATCGGCACCTTCGACAGCTTCAACATGGTGGTGGCCGGGGTTAAGGGCGATGTCGTCGAGGGAATCACGCTCCTCTACGACACGCTGCTCGCGGAATCGCTCGACGAAGTGTCGAGCGAATACGGGCTCATCGCCGAGGCGGTCAGTTATCCGGACGATTTCGCCTGGGTCTCGTACCGGCTGCGCGCGGAAGCGAAATGGCAGGACGGCAGCCCGGTCACGGCAGACGACGTGATTTTCTCCTTCAACGCCTGGAAGAAATACAGCCCGCAACTGGCGGCCTATTACCGTCACGTCGTCAAGGCGGAAAAGACCGGCGACCGCGAAATCAAGTTCACCTTTGACGGTCCGGGCAACCGCGAATTGCCGCAGATCGTCGGCCAGCTCGCCATCTTGCCCAAACTCTGGTGGGAGGGGACCGACAAGAACGGCAAAAAACGCGACATCGGCGACACGACGCTCGAACCGCCGCTCGGCTGCGGCCCTTACCGCATCAAGAGCTTTTCCGCCGGGCGCGAAATCGTCTACGAGCGCGTGCCGGATTATTGGGGCCGCGCGCTCAATGTGCGGATCGGCCGCGACAATTTCGACGAACTGCGTTTCGAATATTTCCGCGATTCAACGGTCGCGCTTGAGGCCTTCAAGGGCGACGCGGTGGACTGGCGCATCGAACTCTCCGCCAAAAGCTGGGCCACGGCGTACGACTTCCCGGCGGTCGCGGAGAAACGCGTCATCCTTGAACAGTTTCCCATCAGAAACATGGGCCAGATGCAGGCGTTCGCCTTCAACATCCGCCGCGATAAGTTCAAGGACCCCCGCGTGCGGCTGGCCTTCAACTACGCCTTCGATTTCGAGGAGATGAACCGGCAGCTTTTTTATGGTCAGTACACCCGCATTGCGAGTTACTTCCAAGGCACCGAGCTTGCCGCCACTGGCTTGCCGACCGGGCGGGAACTGGAAATCCTCAACGCTGTGCGCGACCAAGTGCCGCCCGAAGTCTTCACCACCCCCTATACCAATCCGGTCGGCGGCAATCCGGAGGCCGTTCGCAGCAATCTGCGGCAGGCCGTGCTGCTGCTGCGCCAAGCGGGCTACGAAGTCCGTGACGAGCGGCTGGTCAACAGCAAGACCGGGGAGCCCTACGCGGTCGAGTTCCTCACCGATGAGCCGGCCTTCGAACGGGTGTTTTTGTTTTACAAGCCCGCGCTGGAGCGCCTTGGCATGTCGGTGTCGATGCGCACCATCGACGACGCGCAGTACCAGAACCGCCTGCGCACCTTCGATTTCGACATTATCATTCAGTCATGGGGCGAATCGCTCTCGCCCGGCAACGAGCAGCGCGGCTATTGGGGCTCACAGGCGGCCGACGAGCCCGGCTCGTTCAACCTGATCGGCATCAAAAACCCGGCGGTGGATGCGCTGATCAATCAGATCATCTTCGCCAAGAGCCGCGCCGATCTGGTCGCCGCCACCAGGGCGCTCGACCGCGTGCTGTTATGGAACCATTACGTCGTGCCGCAATGGACCTATCCGTATGTGCGCAGCGCGCGCTGGGACCGCTTCAGCCGGCCCGACCCATTGCCGCAATACGGCATGGACGCGTTTCCGACATTGTGGTGGTGGGATGCCGCGAAGGCGGCCAAGACAGGCGGGAAGTCGTAACTTGCACGAAGTCGTGACTTGCCTCCAAGCTTCTATCGGTGTGCAGCACTGATATGTTTCATCCTACGCGCCGGCACGTTCTCACGGCAGCCGCGGGTTTTGCTGTTGTCGAGGTGTCACGCGACGCCTTCTCCTCTGCGAATGCGGCCGACGCAATCGAGTCGCATGGGCTCTCCGCATTCGGCGATCTCGGCTATCCGCCGGACTTCCAGCACTTCCGTTATGTCGATCCGGACGCGCCCAAAGGCGGAACATTTTCGCAGATCGGTCCCGACGCGCAGTACAATCAGAATTTTCTCACCTTCAATTCGCTCAACAGCTTCATCCTCAAAGGCGACGCGGCGCAGGGGATGGAGCTGACCTTCGCCACGCTGCTGGCGCGCGCCGGCGACGAGCCGGACGCCATGTATGCGCTGGCCGCGGCGAAGGTGCGGCGCTCGGCCGATGGGCTGACCTACCAATTTTCCATTCGCCCCGAGGCCCAATTTCACGACGGCACGCCGCTGACCGCCCGCGATGTCGCCTTCTCGCTCATGATTCTCAAGGCGAAGGGCCACCCGCTGATCAGTCAGTCGTTGCGCGACATGCAAAACGCCGCGGCGGATGACGATACGGTCGTCACCGTCGCCTTCGCGCCGAAGCGCGCCCGCGACCTGCCGCTGTTCGTCGCCGGCCTGCCGATTTTCTCGCGCGCCTATTATTCAACAAGGCCGTTCGATGAATCGACGCTGGACGCCCCGCTCGGCTCCGGGGCCTACAAGGTCGGCCGTTTCGACGCCGGCCGCTACATCGAATACGAACGGGTGAAGGATTGGTGGGGTGCCGATCTTCCGGTCGCCCGCGGCCAGAACAATTTCGATATCGTCCGCTTCGAATATTATCGCGATCGCGACGTTGGCTTCGAGGGTTTCACGGCGAAGAATTATCTGTTCCGCGAGGAATTCACCTCGCGCACATGGGCGACGCGTTACAATTTTCCGGCGATGCAGGACGGCCGCGTCAAGCGCGACACCATTCCGGACGATACGCTCTCAGGCGCGCAGGGCTGGTTCATAAACACGCGGCGCAAGAAATTCGCCGACGTCCGGCTGCGCCAGGCACTCGATAACGCCTTCGATTTCGAATGGACCAACAAGACGATCATGTACGGCTGCTACGATCGTACCGTCTCGCTCTTTCAGAACTCCGACATGATGGCGGCGGGCAAGCCGGGCGCGGCCGAACTTGCGCTCCTGCAACCCTTTCGCGGCCGCGTCGCCGAAGACGTGTTCGGCGAGGCCTATGTTCCACCGGTGAACGACGGCACCGGCAATGACCGGGCGATGCTGCGCAAGGCGGTCGAGCTTCTGCAAACCGCCGGCTGCGGCATCAAAGACGGCAAGCGCATTTTGCCTGACGGCGAGCCGCTCGACATCGAATTTCTGCTCGATGAGCCGACTTTCGAGCCACACCACATGGCGCTGATCAAGAATCTGGCGACGCTCGGCATCGCGGCTACGATCCGCCTCGTCGATCCCGTGCAATACCGTGCCCGCATGGATGATTTCGACTTCGACATCACGGTGAACCGCTTCAGCTTCTCCTCCACGCCGGGGGATTCGCTGCGCACATATTTCTCCGCGCAGGCGGCCGCCCTGAAAGGGTCGAATAACCTCGCCGGCATCGCCGATCCGGTGATCGATGCGTTGATCGAGACCGCCATCGCAGCCGACACACGGCCGGCGCTGATCACCGCCTGCCGCGCGCTCGACCGGGTGTTCCGCGCCGGCCATTACTGGATTTCCCAATGGTACAAGCCGTCGCATTGGATCGCCTATTGGGACGTTTTCGGCCATCCTCCGGCGCAGCCGCATTATTTTCGCGGCATTCCCGATACTTGGTGGTACGACCGCGTTAAAGCAGAGAAGACGCAGCGTGCGGGATAGAATCGCGCAAACGGATCGACAATGACTGCCTATATCATCCGCCGCCTGCTGTTCATGATTCCCACTATTTTCGGAATCATGCTGGTCTCGTTCGTGGTCGTGCAATTCGCGCCCGGCGGTCCGGTGGAACATGTGATCGCACAGCTCTCCGGCACCGGCGCGGGAGCGATGTCGCGGGTTTCCGGTTCCCCCGGCGGCGACCTCGCCAGAGGCGGGCTCGCCGGCGGCGCGCAAAGCGGCATCAATTCGAAATACCGCGGCGCGCAAGGGCTTGATCCCGCTTTCATCAAGAGCCTGGAAAAGCAGTACGGCTTCGACAAGCCGGCCTACCAGCGCTTCTTCATCATGCTCTGGGATTATCTGCGCTTCGATTTCGGCAAGAGCTATTTCCGCGACGTGAGCGTACTGGAGCTGATCAAGGAGAAATTGCCGGTCTCCATATCGCTCGGCATATGGATGACGCTGTTGAGCTATCTGATCTCGATCCCGCTCGGCATCCGCAAGGCGGTGCGCGACGGCTCGAATTTCGACGTCTGGACGTCGAGCGTCGTCATCGTCGGCTACGCGATTCCGGGTTTTCTGTTCGCGATTCTCCTGATCATTCTCTTCGCCGGCGGCTCATTCTGGCAGATCTTTCCGCTGCGCGGCCTGACGTCCGACGGCTGGTCGCAGTTTCCCTGGTGGCAAAAAATCCTCGATTACTTCTGGCACCTCACGCTCCCCATCATTTCCATGGGGCTTTCTGCCTTTGCCACCATGACGCTGCTGACCAAGAACTGTTT
>JASHVN010000002.1 GCA_030044555.1 Xanthobacteraceae bacterium
TAATTTCGCTGCAACAGTTCACGTCCGGTTTGGCACGTTGCGAACATCAGCCGCAATGCGCCAATGTCAGCTTTTGGGGGTAACGGGACCCATTTCCTGATTTTTGGACCCGATTTCCAGGTTTTTTCGTCGGGGACTGGGTTCGAATTCGACATCTGCGAGTTCGAATCCTCCCGGGGCAGCCAGCCAGTCCCGTCTCCGTGGGGCATTTCCATTTTCCGGAGAAATGGACGACGCTTCCGCCACTTAGCGGCGCGTTCGTTAGTCTCCACGGCAGAAAAGTAGGGGTCGCCTGCCCCCAAACAGCCAATCTGAGCCCCGAGTCTCCACCCGCGAAATTTCAATATCCGAATTTGTTCGGCGGAGACTTGGTTCGCGAGTGCGGAGACTGGTCGGGCTCTCCTTTCGGATCGTTATGTCCGCTTCTCTGGACACTTTCGGGGGAGAAGCGGACTTCCGTCAGGTAGGGCAAAACCGACGCGAATGACCCACAACGACCTCCAGGCGGCTGAATTTGCTGCGCTGCACAGTCCTGGTTTTATTAGGTCGTAGACCTGAATGCATCCCGCATGTGCGATTCAACTTGGTGATACGCCAGCGCCACGCGTGAGCCGTTCGTTCAGTTCCCACAGCGCCGTGCGATTGCTGTCCCAGCGCAGCTGTCGGGCGGCCTCTGCATATGCGACCCAACGATAATCCGTGTGCTCGCGAGAAAGTATGATCGCGAAGCTATGGTCGAGACGCAGACCGAAGGCTCTCTCGGTGACCACATACACGTCCGGTCCCCAACGATGGCGGTCACGGAAATGCGACGCAGGAATACTCGCCACGGCATCGAGCGGGATTAATGGCGCGCCCACAGGGATGCCGGCTTCCTCCATCGCTTCGCGCCGGGCCGCCTGTTCGGCTGACTCGCTCTCTTCGGCGCCGCCCGCCAAACCCTGCCAGCAATCGTCAGCGTAATCCGCGCGGCGGAAAATCGCATACCCGATCGTTCCATCTGTGCCTTGTCGGAAGGGGAGCACTAACACTTGCAATGGAATGCGTAGCATTGGCGAATCCGCGAGTTTGTCACTTAAAGCGCTGGCAATTCGTCATGGCAAGCCACTTCCGTATCTGGTGCGTTTTCAACGGATCGCGCCCGCTCCCGGAGACCGTTGTTCTCGGAGGGTGAGCCAACGTACTGGACTCTTATGATGCTTTGCTGCGCTTGCTCACGTCCGGAGATGGCACAAAGCGGACATCGTTGGGCACGCTTCTGATGTCCGCTTTTGACCCTTAGCGGACGTCCGCCAAACGCTTGGTGGGGCCGAAGAACTCCTTTGACACCGGACTGACGGCGCATTGACGCAGCACGTCTATGATGGACGCACGGACGGTCGCATCGAAAACATCCTGCTGCGGATATGCAAGTGCCAGCCATTGGAGGCATCGGTGTCGAGGATGATCAAGCGCGCCTTACTTTGGACCTGTGCGGCATTGGGATGCGTAACAATATCACTTGCTGCACTCCTATTTTGGCCGGAGCCGCTGTTTGCCTACTCGTTACAAGCGGGAAAAATCATCGTTGCTTCCGACCGCCCAATACCGGCCGTGGGCGGGGAGCGTTTTCTCCAGGACTGCGAGGGATTGCTGGATCGATCCCCGCTTAAGGCGGAGCGGCACGAATACCGGCTCTACGTCACAAACGCGAAATGGCGGCAACGATTGTTCTTTCTCCCGCATCCCGACGCCTGGGGCCTTGTGTACCCTCCCTATCTCGGAGGCAACGCCTTCTTGAGCGGTGCCGATTTCAACACCGGCCGAGCAGTGCATGGGGGATATATCAGCACGCCGCCACGCACACTCGCTTATCTGTGTGCCCACGAACTTACTCACGTCATTGAAGCTGAGCATGTCGGCGTAAGACGCTTTTTGGTGCCGGAATGGGCATGGGAGGGATTGGCCGATTATGTCGGCATAGAGCACCGAGAGACGTTCGAGCGTTTGCGGAACGCGCTGGGCGACAGGCCTGTGGATACGCCAATGAGAGTCAAATACGGCAGTTATCCGCGTTATCGTCTGCTGGTGACGTACTTCATCGAGAAGAAAGGCTGGACTGCTGACCAGCTTCTGGCAACAAGACTGACGACCGATGCGGCGATCCAGGTTATGAATGCGGACGGAGGATAGGATCGTCGGGCGCAAATAGTGTCGTGTTCCATGCCTGCGACGATTCTAGGCGCGCGTTGTCATGTCGGCTTTTGGGGGCAAGGCGGACGTTCCTCTACGGCGCCAGAAATGACGCGAATGACCCTGAGCGTAGGTTCGCGGCCGCCGATTGATGCACTGCGCCGATTCACTGGGCGCGCTTGCTTGGCAAACCCGCTAACCTTATCCTAGCATTGATGAGCGCTTCATCCACCGTCCGAGCCGACGAAGGGCCAGCCTATGGCCAGGAGCTGGAGGGGTTTGAGTACCCTTGGCCCGTGCAACATTACGAGTTCGTCTCGCAGGGTGCGCGGCGGCGCATGGCCTATATGGACGTCAAACCGTGGACGCCGAACGCTCGTGTCGCCGTCCTGCTGCACGGCAAGAACTACGTTGCAGCGACGTGGCAGACCACCATCACGGCATTAAGCGAGGCGGGGTACCGCGTCATCGCTCCCGACCAGATCGGCTTCGGCAAGTCGACCAAACCGACGCATTATCAGTACACCTTTCAGCAACTCGCCGGAAACACGCACGGACTGCTCGGTTCGCTCGGTATCGATCGCGCCACCATCGTGGCGCACTCGACTGGCGGCATGATCGGGGTGCGCTATGCGCTGATGTATCCGGACAGCGTCGATCGGCTCGCGCTCGTCGACCCCATAGGGCTCGAAGACTGGAAGGCCAAGGGCGTACCGTGGCAGAGCGTCGATGCGATGTTCCAAAAGGAATTGCAGACGACCGCAGATGGCATCCGCGAGTACGAGCGCACAACGTATTACGCGGGCACGTGGCAGCCGGCGTATGAGCGATGGGTGCAAATGCTGGCGGGATTGTATCGCGGCCCCGGACGCGAACTCTACGCCTGGAACGCGGCGCTAACCTCCGACATGATCTACACGCAGCCCGTGCTTTACGAATTTGGCGATCTGCGCATGCCGGTGCTACTAGTGGTCGGCGACAAGGACACGACCGCCTTCGGCAAGGATGTGGCGCCGCCGGAGGTGCGCGCCAAGATCGGCAACTATGCCACGCTCGGGAAGGAAGCGGCGCGCCGCATCCCTCACGTCCATCTTGTGGAGTTTGCGGATCTCGGGCATTCGCCGCAGATCCAGGCGCCAGAGGTCTTTCACAAGGTGTTGCTCGATTGGCTACGAACGTGAGCGGTTAAACAGCCGCGCGCCGCGTTAGAAGAGAGCCGGGGTATTCAATCTTACCATTCCTCGGACACCCGCGTTGCCGACGCCCCGTGCGTTTTTGCTCCGGATGCTCACGGCAGGTTTTGGCACACTGCGACGATTCTACACGCGCGTTGTCATGTCGGCTTTTGGGGGCAAGGCGGACATTCCTCTGCGGCGCCTGAAATGACGCGAACGACCCATAACGGACCTATCCAGTTCACTGCCATTCTGCGGGTTTTCGACGACTGCGCGGAATCGGCCATTCGAAGGGTTGGGAGACTCCACCGAGCTGACCGTCAAGATGGGCCACCGGCAAATCCTTGCCATTTACCCATTGCGTAAAACTCACGTCCAGCATGTCTTCTTCCAGAGCGGCCGCATTTCCTCCTATTCCAATCAGAATGTGTCGCTTGATTGGCTCGGCAACAATCGTATGAAGGGTGCCGGCACCCCGGGTATAGCCGTGATGAAAGGCAGGCGAAGTGGACCGATTCAAGGTCGAAAACATTGCTTCGGCGCTCAAGCGCTGTGCCGCCCAGGCATCGAGAGGCGCTAATCGCTGTTGTGAGTGAGCCGAACGACGGTTCAATGGTCGCAGTGAGAGCGATTGAAAATGATTGGTACATGCCAGCCAGTCGCCTGTTCGCACGGCTACACTGCCTGGGTGAGCCTCGACGACCGCTGAGATGCCATCGGCGTCCAGTAAAGAGTAGTTGTACCGCATGGCATGGGGCAGGCGACGAAGCATCGCAACCGCATCTTTGGGGGTTGCGCATTGATCGAGAACGGCCCGGACGATCAGCACGCATGACAGTCCGGGAGCCCGGGGATTCATCCGGACAAGGTGAAGGCCGATAGTGAGACCGTGCTCATTCATGCCATCGAGGCGGTCCGTCAGTAATTCAGTCGCCCCAATGCTTGCATAGCTTTCCTTTGTCTGAAGAAGGGCGAACCGCGCGCCGTAGTATCGTGGCTGAAAGTCGTAGTTGCGCCCATAAACGCCAGCCGCCATGACCGCCGAACAGGCCCCAAGCGGAGGACGAAGGCCGTTGTTGCCGAACGCCATAACGGCCCGCTCTAACGGTACGCCAAGCCCGTCAGCGAGCCCGTTGATTTCTTCCCAAAGCGCGGGCGCGTGCTTTCGAAAGACGCGTTCCTCGATGTTAAGCTTGAACCACCAAGGGAAGTTTGTTTTCTCATGGCGAAGAAATGCGCGGCCTTTCGGCATTTCCGTTTTCCGGAGAAATGGGCCACGCTTCCGCGACTTAGCGGCCCGTTCGTTAGTCTCCACGGCCGAAAAGTAGGGGTCGTCTGCCCCCAAACAGCCAATCTGGGCCCTGAGTCTCCACCCGCGAAATTTCAATATCCGAATTTGTTCGGCGGAGACTCGGTTCGCGAGTGCGGAGACTGGTCGGGCTCTCTCGTTTCGGATCGTCATGTCCGCTTCTCTGGACGCTTTCAGGGGATGAGCGGACTTCCGTCAGGCAGGGCAAAACCGACGCGAATGACCCATAGCGGAAGTGGGTCTCCAGCTCGCACTTAGCCGCCATGCTAAAGCGATTTTCCTCGGCTACTTCACCACGTATATTTCAGCGTTCCAGAGCCGGCGTACAGCTGATAGCCATTGGCAAATTCGCCGTCGAACTTTGCAAGGAACGACCAGCTCGGCGTGAAGAACAATTGCGCGCCGGCCGATGTCAGCGCGGAGTCTTTCGGGATCGGCGCGCCGTTGACCGTGAAGCCCGTGCCCGGCAGCGATTCAAATGAGGCGTTGAGTGAAGGATTGCTCACCCAATCATGCGCCCACGCCAGCTTGGTGCGCAGAATGAGCGGCAGATTGTCGAACGTTGTCAGATCGTCGAAGCGGCTGCCGAGTTCGCCGCGCGTATCAGTGCCATTCATCGCGTTGTAGGACAGCCCAAAGCCGCCGCTGGTCAGATCGTTTTCGGAATAGGACGGCGTCTGGAAGTTCTGCGCCTGGATCGCCGCATAAGGTGTGAAACCGATGGCGTTGTGGTCGGCCGGAACGGCGAACCGATAGCCGCCTTCGAGACGCGCGCTGTAGCTCTGCCCTTGGAACCTGGCGGTGAGCTGGTCGCTCATGGCGATGCGGTTCGTCGTGAACCAATTATTGGCGAAGGCCAGTGCGCCACCGAGATACCACGGACCGTTGTGAGTAACGGCATAGACGCCAGCCAGGAGCGCGTCACTGCGGCCGGTGCCTAGCGCATTATCCAAGTTCCAGCTGGTGCCGCCGCCGGCGAGTGAAAAGCCAAATACCGTATCGGGCGAATACTGATAGTCCAAACCGGCGGCGTAACCGTAAGTGCTTGTCGTTACGGTGTTTGATCCAACGGTCGGATCGCCATTGGTCGTGGCGCTGCCGCCGAAACCCGAAGCCCACGTTGTCCAGCGCTGCGCGAATGTTTGTTGCGGCGGCGCTTTGAGCAGTCCCGCATAGGCGAGCGCGATGTCGGGCGGCAGGCTTTCTTGCCGATCCGGCGCGAAGCCGAGCCCATCATCGTTCGTTGACGAACCGCTGCGGCCCTCGACAAACGGATCGAGCATCAATCCCAGAAACTCGTTCATCAGATCGAAGGCACCGTGCTCTGCGTCCGTCGCGCCTTCGCCGTCCAGTTGCGACAGCGCGTTCTGCAAACCGGCACCGCTCAAGGTGAACAGCGGCAGGAAGCCCGACGGCAGGGCGCCGCCACTGTCGAGCAGATTGTTGATCGCGTTGGCGACGTTCTGTTGGCCCGGATTCAGCGACGCACCGGCACCTACCTGCGCGGTGAAGTCCAAGTATACGTCGGTCGCTGTGTAGTCGAGCTTGAACAGACCTGGCGGAGCGTCCGTCGTGGTAAGACCGGAGAAGGTGCCGCTCAACGCCGAAGCATGAAAAATGTCGTAGGTCCGGGTTAAATAGGTGCCCGCCGTGAAGTTCGCCTGAACCGTGCCAGCGAGCGTGGCGGTGCCACTGACATTGGCAAACGTGGCCGTTGTCGGATTGAGATAGACGACATAAAGCGCCCCTGACTGGAAGGCGAGATTGCCCGCTATCGTCATCGACGTACCAGGCACCCCCGCGGTGCCGGGCGCGAAGCTGGCGCCGGAGCTGATGGTCACCGCCGGCGGATCGACAATGCCGGCGCCCGACAGTGTACCGCCCGCGTTCACAGTCACGTTCGATGTGCCGGTGATCGAGCCATCCACCTCCAGCGTGCCGCCGTCGATCGTCGTCGAGCCCGTATAGGTATTGGTCCCGGTCAAGACCTGCGTACCTGCGCCGGTTTTGACGATCGAAAGCGTACCCGAGATCAGGGTGTCGTCGCCGAGCGTGCCCGAAAATGTTGTCGCGCCGCTTGCCGGCGCAATCGTCAGCGTGGCGTTACCGGCGTTGCCCCCCAGTACGCCGCCGCTGCCAGACAGCGATGCAATGGTGTTGCTGTCATAGAGCAAGAGGCCGCCGTTGACCGTGAACGCGGAATTCGGCGACAGCGCACCGGTCGAATTGGCTTCGAGGTTGCTGCTGGCGGCAATCGTCGTCGGCCCCGAATAGTTGTTGGTGCCGCTGAGCACGATGATCTCATGGCTGTTCGTCGAATCTTCAAACGTCAACCCGCCCGTAGTGCTGTCGCCGTTGGTGATATCGCCGCTGAACGTCACACCGGCATTGCCATTGGCGTCGATGGTGCCGCCGCCGGCATCGAGCGTGATGTCGCGTGCGGTGGTGAAGCCGGACAAAAACTGCAGCGTGCCGCCGCCGAAGGTGAGCCCCCCCGACGCATCGCCGAGATTGGCGTCGGCAGAAACCGCCAAGATGCCGCCGTTGATGGCGGTGCCGCCGAAATAGCGATTGGTCCCGGAGAGCGTCACTGTGCCGTTGCCGGCGATCGTCACGCCGCCAGTACCCGAGATCACACCACCAAACGATGAATTCTCATTGGCGTTACCGCCCGACGTTGTGCCGATCGTCAGCGTGTTGCCGCCGAGAGTCACGTTGCCGGCGCCGCTCAGTTTGGCGATCGTCGTGCCGCCCGACAGTCCCGAAATGTCGAACGTTCCAGTGTCGGCGACGCCGCTTGATGCTGCAATCGAGCCGGCGCCTGATAGCGCAAGCGTCGCGCCGGAATTGATGGTCGTCACGCCGGTAAAAATCTGGACATTGTTGAGCGTGAGCGTGCCGGTGCCGGCTGTGCTCAGGCCGCCCGCACCGGAGATCACGCCGCCGAACGATGAACTTTGATTAGCGTTGCCGCCCGACGTCGTGCCGATCGTCAGGGTGTTGCTGCCGAGAACCACGCTGCCGGTGCCGCTTAGTTCGGCGATAGTCGTGCCGCCCGATACTCCCGAGATGCTGAAAGTGCCTGCGTCGGCGAGGCCACTTGAAGCTGCGATCGAGCCGGAGCCCGACAGCGCCAGCGCACTACCGGTGTCGATCGTGGTGAGCCCCGTATAAGTCTGGACGTTGCTTAGTGTCAGCGTGCCGGTCCCGGCCGTGGTCAAATTTCCTGCGCCGGAGATCAGGCCACCGAACGATGAATTCTGATTGGCGTTGCCGCCCGAGGTTTCGCCGATCGTCAGAGTGTTGCTGCCGAGGGCCACGTTGCCGGTGCCGCTCAATTCGGCGATCGTCGTGCCGCCCGACACGCCCGATATGTCGAACGTTCCATTATCGGCCACGCCGCTCGATGTCGCGATGGTTCCGGTCCCGCTCAGCGCCACCGTGCCCGCCGAGATCTCCGTGGCGCCGGTATAGGTATTGGCGCCGGACAGAATGAGAGTCCCGGGACTGACGGTTTCCACCCCTCCCGACCCGGTGATCGGAGCAGAGATGGTTGCGGTCATGCCGCTATCAACGCTTATGGAAGCGACTCCTGTCGGTATCAGCGCGCCGCTTCCCGTCGCGGTCACCTGGTAGCCAGTCGTCGCAAACAGCAAGGCTTGATAGGAAATCGCTTCGTCGACCGTGACTGTTCCGGCCGTACTCTCAAAAACCGCCGTCCCATTCACCCAATTCGCGTTGATCGCGCCGTTTGCCGCCGTCCAATTCGTGGTGGTGTTGTCCCAAGTGCCGCTGCCGCCGTCGATGGTGTTATTGGCGATCGTGGTCGCGCCGTCCCAGAACAGCGTCGGGTCGTTATTGCTGGAGACGACCAGATTGACCTGGCCTGCAACTGAGGTCTGGATCACACCGGTGTAGGTGCCGGGCAGCGTGCCGATGGACAGTTGCCCGCCACCACTCAGCGTGCCGGTATAACCGAGGATCTCATAAACGCCCGACCCGCCAAACGAGCCGGCATTCGTGACGTCGAGCGTGCCACCGTTGAGAACGAGATTGCCATTGATTGTGGTCAAATCATTGGTCGCGCCGCCGATAACGTTGGCCGTGCCAAGTTGATAGGAAATGGTCGAGCCTGCATTCAGGGTCAGCGATCCGACCGTGAGCGTGCCTGGCCCGCCGCTCAGGGACAGCGGCTCGAGCGTCGCACCGTCGTCTACAGTGACCGAGCCCGCGATCGCTCCGTTGCCCTGCAACGCCGCGCCGCTCTCAACCGTCAGCGCGGTCGTAGCTAACGGGCCAGTGACCTCGAGAGCCCCGGCCGACACGGTGGTCGAACCGGTATACGTGTTCGTCCCGGATAGAACGAGCGTACCTGTGCCGGTCTTGGTCAGCGCCACCGTGCCGTTGCCATTATTGATGGTGCCGGAGAAGGTCGTCGATGCATTGTTGCCGCCGGCGGTCAGCATTACGTTGCCGGAACCGCTGTTGGTCACCGTGCCGCTGCCGGCGAGCGAGCCGATGGTCTGGGCAAAACCGCCGAGATCGAGCGTGGCGTTGGCGTTCACCGTGACGGACGAATTGGCGCTGAACGCGTTCTGCTCGCCGCCGCGCAGCGTGACCGCGTTGGTGCCGTCACCGAGGATGGTGGCCCCTGCGTAGGTGTTGGTATTGCTGCCGGAGGTGGGGTCGAGCACCAGCGCGCCACCGCCCGTTGAACTCAACACCGTCAAGCTGCCCGGCGTATTGCCGGGAGTTTCCGGGCTGGCGTCGGTGATCGTGCCGGTCCAAGTCAACGTCGTGCCGTTGGTATCGAATGTGCCGCCGGTCGAGTCGACAGTGACGTTGTTGTTGAATGTCAGCGCTCCCGCCCCGGACTGCACCTGCAAGGCTCCGCCATCGAAAGTCAGCGTGCCGGTGCCGATCGAGGAAGAGGTACCGGGATCGGAGTTGTTCACCTGCACGGTGCCCGACGCAATCGTCGTCCCGCCCGAATAGGTGTTGGCGCCGGAGAGGACCAACGTGCCCGCACCGTCCATGGCAACCTCGCCCGGCGAAGCGCCATCAGAGATCACGCCAGAAATGGTCTGTGTTGTGCCGGAAGGCGGCGTGAAGGTTGGATCGCCCGAAACGGTGATATTGTTGGTGAGGGTAAAATTAGTGCCGCTTAAAAATGACAGCGTCGTCCCCGCCGACATCGCCAGCGTGCCGGTGCCCAGCGCACTGTCGTTGCCGACGGTCAGTGTTCCGCCGGTGAGCTGAACTCCGCCGTTGAATTCGTTGGCGCCACTGAGGATTAGCGTGCCGCTGTCGGTCTTGATGAGACCGCCATCCGTGGCCGGCGTTCCCGGCGTGGTGTCGCCGGCCGCAACGTTGGAAACGATTGTCTCGCCGTAGGTTTCGGTGTCGCCCGCACTGACATCGAACGTCAGGGCGGCACCATTGTAGAGAAAGGCGCCCGTGCCGAGCGCTTTGCCGGATTGGTAGCCCCCGCCACCAACGACACTGCTGCCGCTGCTGGTGGAGTTCTCGAGCGTCAGTGTGCCGCCGCTCATGACGAAGACAGCGCCGCCGAAACCGGCCCCACCGCCACCGTTGAGACTGACCAAAGCGCTAGGTCCTCCGTTCCCGCCGCCGAAGCCGCCCAGACCATTCGCGCCGCCACCGGAAGCTGGCCCACCACCGCCGCCACCGCCGAACCCACCGGTGCCGCCGCTGCCGCCGCCACCGCCACCAAATCCTCCGGCACCGCCATACCCGGAGCCGCCGCCACCGCCACCGCCGCCACCGAAGCCGCTAGCGGACGCGGCCGATCCATTTGTGCCGAAGCCACCCCTGCCGCCGGCGCCGCTGCCATTCCCAGGGGTGTTTTGTGTGCCGCCAGTGCCGTTCTGGCCCGGCGACAGACCGCCGCCGCCGCCGCCGCCATAGCCGACAAAATAAAAGCCGGCGCCACGCCGCGGAGAAAAACCGTTACCGCCATTGCCGCCAATGCCGCCACCACCGCCAGCGGCAAGACCGAGGTTGCTTGCATAGGATGGTGTGGTACCGCCGGCGCCGCCCCGCGCCTTGTTGCCGGTCATTGCCACGGCGGAGAGCGTAACGTTGGCGCCGGTATTGACGAACAAAGCCCCACCCGCCCCCAGCCCGCCACCGCCGCCATCGATGCCGCCGCCACCGTTGCCGCCTTGCGCAAGGCCATTTTGCAACGCGAGGTTACTGATCGATACCGTCCCGGCGTCGGCGAAGAAGATGCGGGTCGCGTTGTTGCCGCTGATCGAGAGGCCGCTGGCGCCCGTAATGGTCAAAGAATTGGACGCAAGAGCCGTGCCTGAACTCGTTGCATTGAGCAGCGGAAGGACCCCGCCGAGCGTGATTGTCCCGGTCAAGCCGCCCTGGAATTGAATTGTATTGTTCGTGGATGACGCGGCGTTCGCCGCGGTTATCGCGTCCCGCAATGTTGCGCAGGTAAAAGCGCTGCCCGAGCCACTGCACCCACTGACGGAGCCGAAGTCATCGCCTGTTGTCGTTACGGTGAATGTGTCGCCGAAAGCGACGCTACATCGGAACAGCAAGACTGCCGCGGCGCAGCTCCCCAGCAATTGGGCGCGCCGGCGCGATGCCTGCGGTCGACCCTGGCCTTGACCCGGACTAAATGCGGCTTGGGTCAAAACGCGGCCCTCCATGCCTACAGAGCAATAACTTTATATCGCAAACAGCGGGAACTTTAGGAGGCACGCGCTGCTGCGGGCAACGATCCACTGCTGTTTTGGCTACGCACTTCCGAACGAATTCGACCGTCTGTGGCTGAATGGTCACACCTTCACGGACACGCCCGGATGGCGAACGGTGCCGGAGTTGGCGCGGCTGCCGCACTGGGCGGCAGAAGACGCCGCTGCTCGCGGATGTGCCTCCCGATCTACCGCCGCATTGACAGGCTCGCGGGCACTCTTTTAGGTCCGCAGGCGCGCGGCTGACGGGAGCTAAGAATTGCGAGCCATTCACTTCATTTCGGGTCTGCCGCGGGCGGGCTCCACGCTGTTGTCGGCGCTGCTGCGGCAAAATCCGCGCTTTCACGCCAACATGAGCGGCCCGGTGAGCACCTTCTTCATTGCGCTGCTTGGGCAGATGAGCGTGAACAACGAATTTGCCCTCTTCCTCGACGAGACGCAGAAGCGGGCGATCTTGCGCGGCGTGTTTGAGAACTATTACGCAGGCGAGCGCGACAGGGTGGTGTTCGACACCAGCCGTGAGTGGTGCAGCAAGATGCCAGCGCTCACCTCGCTGTTCCCAGAGGCCAAGGTGATCGCGTGCGTCCGCCATACCGCCTGGATCGTCGACTCGATCGAGCGACTGGTGCGGCAGAACCCCTTCGAGATGTCGAAGATCTTCAACACCGACCCCAGCGGAACGGTCTACAGTCGCGCGGAGGGTCTCTCCGGCGGAAGCGGCATGGTGGGATTTTCTTTCAACGCGCTGAAGGAGGCTTACTACGGCGAGGAGGCGCAGCGTCTCATGCTCCTGCGCTATGAGACGCTGACAAACAAGCCGGCCGCGGCGATGAAGGCGATTTACGAGTTCATCGGTGAGGAGCAGTTCGCTCATGATTTCAACAATGTCGAATTTAACGCCGACGAGTTCGATGCTCGACTTGGCACGCCTGGCCTTCATCGGATCAGCCGGCGGGTCAGATACGAGGCGCGCGAGACGATCTTGCCGCCCGACCTGTTCCATCGTTACGAGAACGACAATTTCTGGGATGAGCCCAAGCTCAACAAGCGCGGCGTGTGTATAGTGTGAGCAGTACTTGCCATCCGCCAATATGATGTGGATGTCATTGAGGTTGTTGGCCATACCGATGAGCAACCGATCGGCGGTAGGCTCTCTAATTTGGATTGGGCCTTAAT